>DASXMZ010000439.1:0-17242 GCA_036495385.1 Mucilaginibacter sp.
AAAAAGAAGGAAGGTTACTACAAGGAAATGGGTGGTTTTCATGTGTTTGGATTTTAAAACATGCCCAAATCTGGTATAATACCCGCCGAAGCGGAAAATTGATTGATGAAGTGTATGAAATAATTGATGAAATGCCTATGTAGCATTGTTCCCCGTCATTGTTGATGATGTCGCTATGGCTCAACGTCATGACGAGGAACAGCCTGTCCCGAATTTATTTCGGGACAGGCTGTTCCTGCCATGACGCCAGGAGAAGATGTGCTATAACGGCAGGTACTTATTAAATACCTTCCCATTTTTGTAAGTGATTGAACTTTCTAATTTCAGGAGCTTTCTCTCCTTAAAAATCGAAAGCCCATTCCCGATAGCTACCGGGCACGCGAAAATAAAATATTCGTCAATAAGATTCAGGCTTATCAGCGAACTTACAAAACCGGCGCCGCCATAAACCATAATATCCTTTCCGGGTTGGTTTTTCAGCGCCTGTATCGCAGTAGCCAGGTCTCCGTTTTCCACTTCCAGGTTCCTGCCGCTGATGGCTGTTTGTGTGCGACTGAAAGCAATCTTGCGCATATTTACCATTAGTTGCGCCAAGGGCTGTTCCGGGCTGTCGGGCAGATTGTCGACCACATTTTCCCAGTGATCGATGAATTCCCGGGTCATTTTGCGTCCCAGTAAAATGGTATCGCAGCTGTCGGCCAGCTCAATTACCTTCCGGAAACTGGCTTCATCCCGTTCGCCGGGAATCCACATCCAATCCAGCTCGCCATTGGGTCCGGCTACAAAACCATCAATGGTCATTTGTATCTGTAATTTTAATTTTCTCATAGCTATTGGTTTTATTAAGTGATTGTATTTCTTTATATAACAAATATCCGCAGATGGTGTGTGATAGCGAGGGGGTAATGATGACAGAAATGGGGGGATTTATGGAAAAAAGGTGGGGAAGTATTTTGTGATACCCAATAAGCTGGCCGAAGGAGTAAAAAAATATCGAATATCGAATAATCCCGTACGTACGGGACAGAATAATGAAGTAAAAAACTTCGGAGTTCGAAATTCGACATTCTTTATTCGATATTAATTTCTTGCTTTTTCACTTCACATTTATTACTTTAATATCAGATATCAGCTCGTCGCCGGTTGTATTTGCGAGCGAACACATACAGCCAATACTTGTTCGCTTGTTAGTCTCGTCGGGCGCTAGTATGCGGCGTTGGCCAAAAGAGTGGCATACTAATGCCCCGCGTTTAAGTAGCCCGTTAATGCCACAAAAATCCAATTATTACCAAAACTGTGCTTCGCGTAAGTGATAGCAGTGGATACCGGCCAAGCGCTCAAGGCCTGCAGGCGTATGAACGGATAGCGTATCCCCCTGATTCTTCCATCGGGGGGATACGCCCAAATTTCAGTTAGCAGTAAGCACTTGGCAGTTGCAGTATAGCATTTGAACTGTGGTTTTCAAATCCACCTAATCGAAAAAATTCGCTTAATCCCGGTTCAGACAAAAAAACCCTATGCCTGGCGGATAAACCCCTCCCTGCCTTTACACACAACCAGCCACACCCCTCCCAAGGGAGGGAATTAAAAATCTCATCCCGAACTCACAAAAAAAAATATCGAAACCTTCCCTCCCATTTTCAAAATTGTTATATTTGATTTCCAGTTAAACCAAATTTAATACCAAAAAGCCATGAAAAAAATTCTGCTATCATCAGCTATTTTGTTATTTGTGGGCGCATCGTTCGGTTTCAGGGACGACACAGTTCACCTCAAAGGCGTTATTGAAGATTCAACCTGTGCGAACAGCAAGCAGCAGATGACGCCGGGCGACAGTCGAGTTGCCTGCGTAAAAAAATGCATCAAAGAGGGAGCCAAAGCGGTGCTTGTTGTTGACGATAAGATATACCAGATTGCCAACCAAAAAAAAGTTATGCCTTATGCCGGCAAAGAGGTTGTTGTTGACGGCACGCTTACCAACGATTCGATAGACGTTAGCAAGATAGCTGACGCGAAATAATTGCTACTGAGTTGATGTATTTTATGTTTTACAGTGATTGCCAGGAACGAAGCAGCCTTTACTAAGGACATTCAACGAAGGGTGGTACTTTTTAGAACGTCATTTAATAGCATATTTCTGTTTGATCGGCAAAGTTTAAAGGTTGCTTCGTTCTTCGCAATGACGCTTCCTATCTCGTTGACGCACCAATTCTGGTGCGAGTTTGAGGTGGTGACCTGGTGTGCAAATGCGACTCGTGACTTCTGAATGTACAAGTTTTCAGCAAGGCCTGCCGTCGCTTTTTCTTTTGTTTAAGTTGTAAATGTATGTTTACATGATATTTTTTGTTGGCTTGTCCTACAATTGTCCACCAACTCCAAAAAAATAACCCAGGCCGATACCCGCATAATTGACTTCGCCGCCCGTATAATTATATTCGACTGAAACACGGAAATGCCTAAACTCGAACCCCGCCCTCGGAAAGAACCCGAAATTAAACGTTGTTTCAGTGCCTTTAATGTTGTGCGGGTAGCCTGGGCATAAACGCCTGCACCACCACCGGCGAATATTTTAAAGTCTTTTTCCGGTTCTGTACCACTAAAATGATAATCGGCCGTAACGCAAACGGGTAAATAATCATGGCCCTGGCCGGCATAGATCAGCTGGCCCCTAACGCCAAAAACCAATTTAGCGGGGGTAAGCTCCTGCAGTTCGAGCGTGAGGCCTGCTGAACGCAAAGTTCCACCGGGAAAACCGTTGATACCTAAGTCAACTTTAAGCGTATGATTGTCCTGCGCACAGGCAAACAGTTTAATACCACTTAAAATGATCAGCAAAAGGGGCAATTTTTTCATTGTGGCTTTATTTCCTGTCATTCATCCATTTCGAGCAGCAGATTGGCAAGCAATGCCGTCCAGCCGGTTTGATGGGACGCACCCAGCCCCTGACCAGTATCGCCATGAAAAAACTCATAAAACAGGTGATGTTCCTTAAAATGTTCGGTCGACCATTGAGCCTGATCAGCTGCATGATACTGGTATGCCCCTGCATCATTCCTTTCAAACATTCTTAAAAGCCTCTTGGTAAGCTCATTGGCAATTTGTTTTAGTGTGAGTTTGTTTCCTGATCTTGCCGGAAATTCATAGGTGTATGAATCGCCATAATATTCATAATATTTTCGCAGGGCATTGATGATCAGGTAATTTATAGGCATCCAAATGGGGCCACGCCAGTTAGAATTACCTCCAAACATTGAGCTGGAGCTTTCGCCGGGTTCGTATTGGATGCGATATTCAGCGCCCTGATAGCCAAATACGAACGGTTTATCTTCATAGCATTTTGATAATGAGCGGATTCCATAATCTGATAAAAATTCATCCTCGTCTAACAGCCTTTTCAACAAGTGTTCAAGCCGGTCGCCAACCATAATGGCAAATAAATAATTGCCATCCTTGTTTTTCTCTTCTATGTTCGAAATTACCGTTGTTAACTCTGGCCTGGTAAGTCTGATGCTTTCTAACCGGCTGTTAAATTCACGCAGTTTTGAAAAAATGTTGCCAGGCATTATTTCAACGGCCAACAACGGAATAATGCCTACCAATGAGCGGATTTTTAGTCGCTGACTGGTGCCATTTTCAAATTGGATGGCATCGTAATAAAATTCGTCCTGGTCGTCCCACAAAGAAATATCCTTTTTCCCGATACGCTGCATTGCCCAGCCTATGTTTAGAAAGTGGCGAAAAAATTTGGCTGCCGATTCTTCGTATGCCGTATTGTGCTGCGCTAACTCTAGCGAAATGCGCAACATATTGATAGAGTACATTGCCATCCAGCTCGTGGCGTCGGCCTGCTGAAGTTTTTTAATGCCAGGGGGCATCTGGTTCCTGTCAAAAACGCCAATATTATCCAAACCAAGAAAGCCCCCTTCAAAAATGTCTATGCCGTTTGAATCTTTTTGATTAACCCACCAGGTAAAATTCATCAAAAGCTTTTGGAAAGCCCTTTCTAAAAAATCCCAGTCCGAAACCCCTGTTTTTTTTCTGTCTGTTTCAAAAACATACCAAACACTCCAGGCGTGTACGGGCGGGTTTACATCACTAAAATTCCATTCATATGCCGGAATTTGCCCGTTAGGATGCATATAATATTCGCGAAGTATTACCAACAGCTGCTGTTTTGCAAATTCCCGATCCAAATGGATAAATGTTGTAGCATGAAAAGCAAGGTCCCAGGCGGCAAACCAGGGATATTCCCACTTGTCTGGCATCGAAATAATATTCCGGCAGGTAAGATGCTGCCAATCGTAATTACGTTTATAGTTACGCGGTGGCGTAGGGTCGTTGGGTTCTCCAAAAAGCCATTTAAATACGTCTAAGTAATAAAATTGTTTTGTCCACAATAAACCGCCTATCGAACTTCTTAAAAGTTTTTGCCGGCTTACAGACAATTTTTTTGATGTAAATTTTTCATAGTATTGATCTGTTTCCGCCAGGCGGGTTGCAAATACTTCATCAAAATCCTCCCATGGCTCCTCTATTTTTCTTCCGCTTAGTCGTATTTTAAATATTTTGGAGTCGCCAGCAGCTATTTTACCCTTTAACCAGACTGCCGCTTTAGTACCTTTTTTTTCAGGGTTGATCGTCTTCTCTTTATTTACCACATAGTTGTTGATACCGTCCTTTACAAAAGGCGTGTCATTTGGCTTATGAAAAATCCGTTCACTGTTGGTTTCGTTCTCACAAACAAGCTGTTCACCTTTTTCGTGATAAAAATGGAAGGTGCCATTTCGTGATGAATTGGTTTGAAGGCAATTATTTGAAATTGATACAATCTCGGGTTTGGTGAACCTACGATTGTGCCGCCAGAAATTACGGAACCACACATGCGGTAGTACATGTATAGTAGCTTGTTTAGGTCCCCTGTTGTAAACTGTAATCTTCATTAAAATATCTTTAATCCCAGCTTTTGCATACTCAACGTAACAGTCAAAATATCGGTTGTCTTTAAAAATATTTGTATTTAACAACTCAAATTCGGGGCTAAGTCTGTCCCGTTTGTTGTTTTGCAGCAGTTCCATATATGGGTAAGCCTGTTGCGGATATTTGTAAAGGAATTTGCAATAAGAGTGTGTGGGAGAAGAATCGAGATGAAAATAAAGCTCCTTTACATCTTCGCCGTGGTTACCTTCTCCGTTTGTCAACCCAAAAAGCCTTTCTTTTAAAATAGGGTCTTTACCGTTCCAGAAAGCCGGGGCAAGACACAATACCTGTTCACTGTCACAAAATCCCCCAATGCCTTCTTCGCCCCAGCGGTAAGCGTAGCTCCGCGCCAAATCGTGGTTGATGTAATTCCATGCGTTTCCTCCCGGACTATAGTCTTCCCTAACCGTACCCCACTGACGTTCAGAAAGATAAGGACCCCACCATTTCCAGTTTTTACCACCATACGAATTGGAAAGCCGTTCCTCTTCCATAAAATCGCTGCCGCTGATTTGATTATATTAAATATGTATCAAAAGATTCCTTTTCAATATGAACCTCTACTATTTATAAAAATAAGAAGAACGCTTTGTAACTCAAGATAATTAAATTATCTCACAACTATAAATTATCTTACAACTAGTTAAAAAAATTACTTCCAGCCGTTGCTGTATCTCCGAAAGGACTCTGTATTTGAGGAATTTAATCAGATACAAATAGTTTTAGTTCACCGTGATCAGGTATTCATTGCCTGTTTTGGTTTCAACCGTGTAATGCCAGTTCACCCGGATATGCTGCCCATCATATTTCAGGGTGTTATTTTCAAGCGAAATTCCGCCATCCGGCGCAAAAAAGGTTACGCTTTTAACTGTCCAAATACTCCCTTCTACCAAAGTTACCGCGCGTTCATTAGCCGCAGTGAAATAATTGGTCCCTTTACCCAGTTTCAACAGCGTAGTGTGTATGATCAAACTATCATTAACAGCCTCGGCATGCATCGGGTCGAAACCCCTGAATTCCGGGGAACTTTTAAATAATATGGTAATTTTTAAACCACCCTGGCTATTGAAGGATTGCATGTTGACGCTGTGCTTATCTTTTTCGATAGCTGTGAAATATTTTGCTTTGGCCATATAAGCCGCCAAATCAGGCAATTGAACTTGCCGGGGTTTAAACTTTGAAAAGAAAAAGTCGCTCAAAGACAAGCCCGACCTGTAATATTCCGGCTGCCATTTTTTGAAATTCTCATCTAATAATAAACATTGAACCATGCCGCTCAATAATCGTTTATTTCTTAGGCCGTCGCGGCCATAAGTGGGTTCTGTCAGCGTTTCGAAGAAGCGTTTTTGTATGTACTGCTGTTCTTGCGGTGTGGAAGCAAATGCTTTCATGTACCGGTACTCGCAATAGGTGGCCGGGCCTTCGGCCGACTCGACACTTTTTTCATAGTTGAGATATTTTTCGCCAATGATGGTGTGCCGGAGTGCCCGGGTACTAAAAAAGCGGTCTAAATTTTCCCGGAATTGTGCGGGCGGCCCTTGCAGCATGGTAAGCAACAGCTCATCTTCGTATTGCCTGATCGCATCGTTATGGTAATCTTCGGGATAAGTGAGTAACTCGGCCGGGTTATCGAACTGCACTGTTTTGATGACTGTTCGCTGGTAAACATGATGCAGTTCATGGAATACTTCGGAATAAAATTGGTTCACGCTCAGATATTGCGGCTGGCCGTAATTGTTATGCGCAGTAAGGTAATGATTGATCTCAGTTTGTGACGTGCCCAGCAATGCATATTCCGACTGGCTGAACTGGTAAATGCCATCTTTCAATGATTTTGCGTCTTTTGGGGGCTGCGGATGGTTTTTTAAGAAAACCGGGCCGCCGATCCTGAAAATGGCGTACGGGCCGATCGTCATGCCCGGCCAAACCTTATCAGTAATATGCGCGATATTTTTTGAAAATTGAGGTAAGGCATTAAGATAAATACTGTCAATAGGCTCCAGGTTTTGTGCGTCAGCAACCCTAAGCTGGCACAAAATGATCAGGATAAACGGTGATAGCATTTTACGCATAAACAACTATCAAATATAATTGTCCTGGATGGAATATTGAAATGATGAATAGTGCTCAATAAGTGTTTATTTTGTTTTTCCAGGCTTTTGATCGCTACCTTCAGTAATAAAGTTGTATAATTTCTCTTTAATCACCATATCACAAAGCTGAATGAGACGGCCGTATTCATTTTCAAACACAGGGCCGTCATAGGTGTAAGTAACGATGGTCGTATCGCCGGTAGGCGCTAATTCAAAGGTCATTTTGGCGCCTGTCCATTCATAATTGTCGGTTTTTCGCAAACTTTCAGTAATGAGCCACACGACTTTCCGGTCGGGAACGAATTCAATTATCCGTTGTTTCGAGGTATGCGTATCTCCGGAGCTAAACGTAAATTCATCATTCAGTTTCACACTGTTTCCTTCAAATTCCTCGGGCCACCATTTGGCCACATCATTAACATGTTCGAAAACAAAGTCTGGGGGAAAAGGCACTTCGATATGGGTACTATAACTGACTTTTCTCGTTGTGCCTGATACTTCTTTAGGGCTGGTGATGAAGTTGAACAGCCAGTTTTTAATGACCGTGTCCCAGCCCTGCGAGCACTTGCCGTAACATTCCAGTGCAGGAACAAGCCCATCATGGGTGAATTTAAGCTCGGTCATTTCACCCTTGGCGGTGATCTCAAACACCATTTTTGTGTTTGTCCATTCTGCTTTATCTGTTAACCAGTTGAGTTTGCTTTCCGTTACCAGCCATACCACCTTTTTGCCGGGTATCACTTCAGTCAATTCTTGTTTAGAATAATGTTGGCCGGGGTGGCAGATCACAAATACATCGTGGACTTTTTTGCTGCTCCCTTCAAAATCTGTACTCCACCATTTGGGAACCTCGGTGATATGATCGAAAACGTCCACCGGTGTATTGGCCACCACTATTGTTGCCGTGTAACTTTGCTCATTCATTTTTTGATACTTTACCCGAAGATAATTGAAAACTAAGCTGCGTTATTGTCTCGTTTGCGTGATTGATCAAAATCGCCTTTTCCGGTAGTAAAATACGAAAACAAGCTGGTTTTAATCCAGTGTGTCCAACCTGGTTTACAATCTTTATAACATTCAACCTCTGGCGTAAGGCCTTCATGCGTGAAGGTCAGCGTCGTTACACCATTGTCTTCGGAGAGGTCAAAAATCATTTTTGTGTTAGCCCATTCCGTTTTATCCGAATACCAGGGCATATAGCAATCTGTAACTAACCAAACTACCCTTTTACCAGGGATTAATTCAGTTACGGTAAAGTTGAAGAAAGAGTCCCCTCCCATCTTCACGACAAATTGATCATTTTGTTTTTCGGCGCTTCCGGTAAAAGCGATGCCCCACCACTCCGGTACTTTGCCAATCTTTTTGATCGCATCGATTGCGCTGATTTTTGTGGTGATACTGCAGTTAAAATCGTTCTTTTCCATTTTGGTTTGCTAATTAATATTTGTACAAATTCTTTAGACAAATATCGGGCGCCGGGAGATTCAAGTATTGTACAAATCGGAAGTCAGCTCGTATAATGTTTGGTGGCGAGTTCGTTCATGCTATTTTGAAGGTCGGTTGGGGTGGACCCGGTAAATCGCTTAAATGCCCTGATGAAATGGGACTGGTCGTGATAATAATGGTAAATATGTTCTTTCAGGGTTTGCGGGTTTGCGCCTACTGAATACGCCTGGTAAAATTGTTTAAACCTGACTATTTCGGAAAGGTTTTTGGGCCCGGTACCCAGGCGTTCCGAAAACTTTGTATGGAGCCATCGCGAACTGTAGCCGGTTGCCTTTTCAAGCTGCGCTACGCTGACCATACCTTTGGAATCGGATATGCGATTGATGCAATAATCATAGATCGGGTCCGGTGCAGTTTTTTCCAGCAATTTTATCAGAAAATTTTGCAATAGCTGCAATTTCAGCGTTACTGAGTTTGCTTCAGCAAGTCGCGATTCAAGTTCTTCTGCACGGCTGCCCATCAGGTCGGCCAGTTCCACAATTTGATTTTTGACCTCGGCGTATGATAAATTAAATAAACGATAGGCTCCGAGCGGGTTGAATTCGACGATGATGGTGCCGGTCTGTGTATCGTCTCGCGGATCAAGAATGACAGGCGAATCAATCAGGCCAGCTAAACTTAGCTTATTTTCACTTTGAATAAAAGTCTTGTCCCCGATTTGGGCCGAGATCCCGTTGCGGTAGGTTAGCGTTAATTTGAAATTTGCATTCGGCACAATCAGTTTTCTATCCAGGGCAGGAAGACGGCCGCTGCTTTCGAACACATACATTTTAGCAACGTATGGGCTTAGTAAAAGATATGGTGTCACCGGAATGAATCGAAAATCTGTCATTGTTGCTCCAGGCAAAGTATTAATACTTTTAAAGATAAGGCTAACAAATGACTTTTTTAAACGTGCACTTTCGTGGTTTTCGTGTTCACTGTTCACGTTCACAACAGCGCATTTTTGTTGTTAACACCTCATTATTAGTGATTTGAAAATTATATTTTCGTCAAAAACCGACATTTTTAATGACAAAATAGTGCCATGAAAAAGTTATTATTTTTTTGTAAGTGCGTTGGCACGACTATTTGCAGGACAGTAGCGGGTGGTAGGCAAAGGATGGAGTTTAGAACTCTACGAACCCAAGTTCTTCTAGGCGAATGGCCATTGTAGTTTGTGATACGTTGAAAATATCTGCTAACGATCTAAACTGTTGGCCATTGTAAGACTCTGCCGCCGCAAGTATCATTGACAAATCTCGTAAGTTTTTGCATGTACGTTTAAAAGCAGCTAAGCTTCCCCCCATTAAAGAAAATACTGTATTCTCATTGATTACGAACTTGCTGGTTAGAAATAACTGCTTAAAAAAATCATTTACCAACTTTTCTGGCATCAGAAAGTAAGTCGCAAACTTATCCGCCTCTATTTCAACTGCGTCTCTGGTGTTCCCAATTCCGCTTCCATCTATCGGCTTATCCCTATGTAAAACAGTTTGCTCATGTAATAGCGCGTGGCCAAGTTCATGTGCTGCGGTGAAGTTTCTAGTTTCTTTGGGGAATTGCCTAGAAACTGCGACAGATTTTTTTGCCTTATCGATAATACCGGCAATCTCAAAACCGTCATTGTCTTTGATGTTTTGATCTAATGATTCGAGTTCAAAATATTGATAATTCAATATTTGAGTTAACACCATATCCGGTTTCAGTAGATCAATGATATTTTCCTCTGTTACCTTCTGTCCAAGAATATCGCGATAAAGCCATAAAGTATTTTGTACTCTTCGGGCCAATTCCTCGATTTCTGAATGAGAATGTTTTTTCTTAACCCAACGTCCCGAATCAAGTTCTTGAATTCTTTGATGATATCGCTTCATTCGTTCAGCTTCCTTTTCAAGCCTCGATAGGCTCTCCGCAGCTTTTACGATCAACCCGTCATAGATCGCTTTCAGCCGCTCTGCGTCTAATCTTATTTGCTCCGTCTGTTCGTCATGGCCCAAGGAAAGTAGATTTAAGTTGATAATGGAAAGGCAACCCGCAATAGTTGCTGTTGCGTTGTTTAAAGCGACACCAGAGTCCCCTCTTGCTGCTTGGAAACCATAATCGCATAGAAATACTGCGCAATCTGCTAACTCTGCGCAAAGTTTGGCAATTCCAATGGGAGTTTGCGTGGCGGGCAACGTGGCATCATCCAAAGTTTGTTTTATTAGCCGCCATTTCACAACGTCTGTTTCTGATTTAAGTTCCCGCCGAAGCTTTATCACTCGATCAAATTGTTCTGAGTCCAGCTGAAAAAAGTGTAATAGTTGAGGATAAATACGATTCTCTATCTCTGAGTTCATGCGTTCGTACTCCTGTAGCCACTCTCTGTATTTTGGCTTTCGTTTGCTGAGGGTGATAACGGTCACAATCAATTGCGCCGACAGCAGCCCTTGAAACGCGGCAGCACTTCCTGAACCGGGTTTATGTTCACCTGAACCAAATTTTTGAAGAAGTTCTTCGGTGGTATATTCTATTAATTTCTTCATCCTTAACCCGCTTTAAATCAGCTATTTTTAAGCTTTGCAAATTTACAGTAAAAATCAATTAGGTTCTGATTTAAATGTGGTTAATAGGAGAACTCCGCGTTATACAAAGTTTCTGATTTCGAATGAACTATACCCTCAGTTCTCAACCCTATGGTCCGGCTCGAATGACAGGCTAACAGTGGCAAAAGCTACGGCATCACCGTTCAGGCCGGCGCCGTGCTGGCTTAACGGTTATCAAAACGCGGGACACGAGAACTCAGCGTTTTAGCGTTTGCCCGGATTCTCGCCAGGATGAGGGTTAAATGGCCGACCTAGTTAAAATGTCAATGAATTGCCTTTTTAAATTTTAATATTGAATCTATAGAAATGGGTTTCTCATTTTTTATTGATTGGTCATTTTGACTAGAAATCTCAATTGAGTTTCTCTTAAAATTAGAATATTTATCAGAGAAAGGTTCTATTTTTTTCACATCTAAACCTGCTCTAATAAGTGTAAGTGCAGCAACTTTAATCGCATTTTCATCAATATATCTACTGTAATGAATTGCGTTTGCTTTAATTTTAGATTCGAAATTATCTTCTTTAATTAAAACCCAAAAGAATCCACTTAGCGCTAATGACCTTAGAATTCTGTCCTTCTCCTGTTTAATTGGATAATATCTGACGTCAATAAAATAAAAAGGAATATTTTGAGACTTTAAAAAAATAATTTTTTCATATGCTAACTTACTAGTTGGTATCTTATCGTAATTTGAATATATAAGATCATTTTTGTTCCATACTGTATCGCAGCTTAAAACATTTACAGAAAAAAATGTGGCCCTTCTGGTTGTTGAATCTTTAACAATGGAATCTAAGTACTTTTTTAATACAGTCTTTTTATTGTTCAACACTACAATTTCTTTATCTTTATTTTGAATGTCAAAATCTAATCGTCTAACTTTACTAATTGTGAAATATATAAATCCAATTGCCAAAACGATTGGAATAGATGAAAAAAGTGCTGTTTTTAAAGCTTTGGACTTTTCAAAATATTTAAGTTGCTCTTCTAAATTAGCCTTATCGCGAGCCATATTAAAGTGATTTGGATATTACGATTTCAATTGTTCCAAAGATTTGGTTTCTCGTGTCTAGATATTCCTTTTTGGGGATCTTGGCATTTTGCAATTCGAATAGTTTATTTTGAGCTAATTTCAACAGTGAAATTTTGTCAAAACAAGAAAGCACACTTCTTAACGGAAACGAGGTTAAACTAGCGATAAATCCCCCAGCGACTTTTATCACCTGTTTAATTAAATCGTCATTTTGTTTTAATAATTTATTATTTTCAAAAATATCTTTTGATAAAATCAGTAATATTCCAATGGTTAGTATAAAAATTGAGAACGTCAAATAAGTAATTATAGACCTTTTTTGGTTTTTAATTAAAACATCTACTTCCTCTGGCTCTATTGGAAACATCGGTTATCACATTGGTTATAAAAATAATCATAAAATTCAAACCATCAAGAAATTAAATTACTCTCGAAATAAAATATTTTCTTTTGAATAGTGCAGATTGGCGACAGGGAAGTATATGTGTGCAACGCAATGCCTCAACCGGCGAACTTTACGCCCAAACAAAGAATATTTCCTATCTTTACGGGATAATTATCACAATTCCTGGCCAATGCGAATTCCTAAACCACCTCGCCGGTTCAAGCGAGCGTTTGTTTTAAATCAATTATCTTTCGGTTTTAATAAAATCAATTACTTAGTAAACCCTAACTCTTATGGCAACCTTTCCTTTATTTTCTAAACGTCAAAAGGCATTGCGACGCGAAGTTTCAGATACTCTTACTTATGATGTTATACCTCAGGCACTTCGAGTACAAATCATCCATGTCCTAAACGACGCTATAGGGACTGCTCGTTCTGAATATAGTCACAATTTGCCTGAGAATTTATATGAGGAAATCCATGAGGTGCTTTGTAGGGAATATGGTATTTTTCGGCTAAACAATAACAGGAGATATTCAGATGCGGTAACAGATTTTATCTTAGATGAGACCAACACAGAAAAGGTTTTAGATGCCGTAGAACTTTGTTTTCTAGTGATAGCAAAAGGGGGAACAGATACACAAAATTATAGCTACCATGTGGAAAAAAAAATCAACGCTGGACAAGCTATTGGAGAGTTAAATGATAGATTCAAAGAGCATGCAATAGGATATCAGTACGAAGCAGGTGAATTGATTCGGATGGATTCCACATATATCCATTCACAGGTAGTAAAGCCGACTTTGTCCTTAATCCATGGAAAGACGTTTTCGGGGGCAAATGAAGAATACTTGAAGGCACATGAGCACTATAGACATGGCAGAAATAAAGAGAGTATAACAGAATGCTTAAAAGCCGTTGAAAGTGTGATGAAAATTATATGCAACAAAAAGGGGTGGGCTTGTAAAGGAAACGACACTTCAAGTAAACTTATAAGCATTTGTTTAACAAATGGATTAGTTCCCCAATACTTGCAAACTCAATTAACGTCTTTGAACAGTTTGTTAGAAAGCGGCATACCGACGATAAGAAACAGGATTGGAGGTCATGGGCAAGGAGCTGTATCCGTTACAGCGGATGATGAAATTACAAGATATACGTTGAATCTTACTGGAGTTAATTTAATTTATCTTGTTGAGCTCAGTGGTATCAAGTAAGGGTATTTTAAAAAGTGTCAGCTCACACTTGGGTTCCCCCCGCCGGTTTAAGCATCCCGCTTGAACCTAAACAAATGTAAGCGTCCCGCTTGCAGACCTTGCAGGCAACCAGGCATTGGCTATTAAAATCCTCTGCTTTCACCCTTCGACGAAGCTCAGGATGACAGCCTTTATCTATGCATTCTTATCACCCCATAATCTTCCCAACAAGATTAAAGAACAAATCCTTTAACGGCACTTGCTGGGCTATCACCGGCAGAAAAGGGAGTATAACAGCTGCTGCAAAAACGAACAGCGTTGTTTTATCGATAATGATAATTTTCATGTCCTGCGTTTTTTCAAAACTACCGATCAGGTCTATATGCCAGGAGGTATCCGGATGTTCTTCCCCGGTTTTATAAAAAGCCTTTAATTCATCTTCGTATTTCCTTGCAATTGGCCATGCCTCCAAACTGTATTGCATAAAGTACGCGCGTTTTACTTTAGCCAGCAGGGGCATAGGCAGCAACAGGGGGAAGATAAAAAGAAATAAAACAAACACCAGTACCGAACCAATGGCGACTTCATAATCTTTAATTGATATGCCCGAAAAAATAATGAGGTTATTGGTAACGCCCGCTATCAGGATGGAGAATGCCAAGGCCACCGGGAAAAAACTAAGCTGGGTGTACCGCAAAAAGCTGAGGCCACCCATGCCATCCGGGTGCAGAGATGAAAGGTGGAGGTTCATTCTGGATATCTTTCTTAAAAAAACGATCCACAGGATGGTGGTATATAGCCAGCGAAAAAGCAGCAATTGCAATATAGGCAGGCTAAAAAGCAAGTACCACCAGCCGGCAACGGTTAAGTGATCATTCACCGAATGCCATGGGGCATAGGTAGCGGCATCGTTGACGCGGTTGTTTTCCTGGACAAAAAAAGAACAATAAACCAGAACGATAATGATATAGTCGACGAGTTTTGAATTTTTCCATTTTTCGAGTTTGTCCGTCACTTGCTCAAATGCCGATCTGTTGGTATCGTCGACTATTTTGGTTGTATAAAAGAAATTAATAGCAAGATTAAAACTGTTGTTTACAAAATGCCGCGCAAAAATGAGAATAGGTATGACCAGTAAAAACCGGGCATGTGTTGAAATATCCCGTATGAAGAGCCGGTAAAACTGATCCCACCCCAATATAAAAAACGACAATACTGCTAACGGCAGCCAGCAAAGCAGGGCCAGCCCGAAAACAACAGATACCTGCTCACGCAAGCTCCTGGTATCGAAAAATTTGGGGCGATCAAATATCTTCCAGAATATTCCGCCCGAAGCGAACGCATAATCTTTTGCTTCAGTATCCATTTGTCTTGATTTTATTTGCGGGAATTTATTCCACCCCTCAGGCCAAATTGCAACCTTGACGATATCGTTGTTACCAAGGTTCTTACGAGGCTTGATGTATTAAACAATCAAAATTAGCTATGTAATACTACGGATGCACTACAATTGTATTTTAGGTATGGTGCATATTTAAATATGGAACGTTTTCCCGTCCTCGCAGAGGCTCCGCAATGCCGTTGAATTATCAGCAGACCCTGCATATTCCTGTCATTTAAAATAAGCCTTGTTTTTTAGTGCACTAAACATCAGGAAATATTGATTTTTAGCAAATTTAGTGTTATAGATTGGATGATAATCTACATACATTTGCCATACAAGCCAATTGTATATTTTTTAAATTGTTAATTTTATAAAGTTAGTTGCATGTCAGTAAAAGTAGTTTTTTTATTTTTTTGTATAGTTTTTATTAGTTTACAAGGCCTGGCCCAAGAACATGCTCCGGTAAACCCCAATGCGTCTGATGGGGTTAAAAAAATACTTAATTTTTTGTACGATATTAAGGGGAAGTACATCATTTCAGGTGAGCAAAATTTCAATAGTGAGCTAAATACCTATTCGGATAGTGTTAAAAAAATTACAGGAAAATATCCAGCTCTTTGGGGTAGTGAGTTTATGAGTTTTGGCAATAGCGACTACAGTTCCCAGGTTATTAATGAGGCAATCAAAAAATCACATGAGGGTTATTTGGTCCAAATAAATTGGCACGAAGCAAAACCAACTGATGATCCGCCGTATGAATTTTTAAAAAATACAATCGCAAAAATGAGCGATTCCGACTGGAATCAACTTTTAACACCTGGTACAAATTTAAATAAAAGATGGGTGGCACAATTGGATGTAGTAGCCGGTTATTTAAAACAATTGCAAGATGCGGGCGTAACCGTTTTGTGGCGCCCTTATCACGAAATGAATGGTGTTTGGTTTTGGTGGGGTAACCGGAAAGGCCCAGACGGTTACACCAAATTATGGCGGATTGTGTACGATAGGTTTACTAATTATCACCATTTAAATAACCTGATTTGGGTATGGAGTGCAAATGGTTTGCGGGATCTTCCTTTTGATGAAGCTCATGAATATAAGGATTTTTACCCGGGCGATAAATATGTGGATGTTTTAGGTGCTGACGTTTATCGTTATGATTATGAACAGGGCGATTACGAAAAGCTGTTGAAATTGGCCAATGGTAAACCAATGGCCTTAACTGAAACCGGTGAACTTCCGAAGCCCGATGTACTAAAAGTGCAGCCACAATGGGTTTGGTTTATGGTTTGGGCAAACTGCGTATTGACAGAGAATACACACGAAAGGGTTAGGCTAATTTATAATCTGCCGCAAACTCTTAGTCTCGATGAGTTTAAGGCGAAGCTCGACTCGTTGAAAAAATAATCCTCTCCTTTATCTTTGAAGTATCTTCATATAACTAATATTAGTTATATGAAGATACTTAATCCATGTATTGAGCGCAGCGGTAATCGAATTTGGTTTATCCATGCGTATGGATTTACCCCTGTTACAAGCCAACAATCTTACAATTTGACTTTAATATATAAAGCGATAAAAAAATGAAGATTATTTCAACTATAAAAAATGAATTCGCTGAGAGTCATAAAGTACTAGAAAATTTTATGGCCGATGACAATAACTTTACGCTCATAGAACAGGCAGCGACGATGATGGCGCAAAGTATACAAAGCGGCGGTAAAATTATCAGCTGCGGCAACGGAGGCTCGCATTGTGATGCGATGCATTTTGCAGAGGAACTGACAGGACGTTACCGCAACAGCAGGGCACCGCTTCCAGCCTTAGCGATTTCCGACCCATCTTATCTTTCATGTGTAGGGAATGATTTTGGCTACCCTGAAGTTTTTAGCCGGTTTATTGAAGCTTTTGGTCGGGCAGGCGACACATTGCTGGCGATCAGTACAAGCGGGCAATCAGAATCTATTATTAAAGCAGTACAAGCCGCTAAGTCCAAATCAATGAAAATTGTAATACTGACCGGCAATGATGGTGGGAAACTAAGGGGAAGTGGGGACGTAGAGATAATAGTGCCACATTATGGATTTGCCGACCGGATTC
>DASXMZ010000440.1:0-3206 GCA_036495385.1 Mucilaginibacter sp.
GTGTTCGTCGTGTTATTTTCGTACCCTATTCCGGCACCTTCAAACCTGACGCCCAGTGCAAAAGCATCGGACAAGCGATAATGCGGCTGGACGGTAAATGTCCCGCCGCCTTTTGTGCCGTTACCGGCTGTAGGAATAGCATAGCCTATACCAATGTCTACCTTAAATGCTTTGTACATGCTCGACTGCGCTTTTACAATAAAAGTGGCGGCCAAAAATGTTGATAGTAAAAATAATTTTTTCATAATAATTTTAATTTTGAGGCATTAACTTTTTAAAAACCAGGGGATTATTTTATATACCAAGGTAATCTGCCGGGTAGCTCCGTACAATAATCCATTTGGATAGTTTATTATGCTCCGGTTTGATTACCCGGAGAGTACCCGCGAAAACAAAGGCGGCTATGAATTTGAAACTTGTCTCAAATCTGGGCAGAGAAGAACTCTTTAGAAGGAGAATTTATTTTGATCTTGAACGTTGATTATCTTTATAAAACAAACCTAAAAATGAAAGGAAAGGCTAATATCTGTCAGTTTATTTTTTGGATAAGCATTATATGTTTTCCTTATTTGATATTTGCGCAGGAAAAAAGCCCCGTTATTGCCTTTGCCAGTGACACGCAGGCTCCAATGGCAATCGAAAAAATCCTTCTCAAATCAGATCATAACGAAAAGGCCACTGAAATGATTTTTAAAGACATAATTTCAGTTCGTCCTTCCAGTTTATTTATAATGGGCGATGTCGTATCACTGGGTTACAAAGATTCAAAGTGGAAAAGCATGGATGTGTATCTTAAGTGGTGTTCCGACAAAAAAATACCGGTCTATGCAACTCTTGGAAATCATGAAGTGATGTTTGATGCTGAGAAAGGAAAGCGGAATTTTAAGGCAAGATTTCCGGCATACAGTCCTACCGGATATGCCGAGCTTGTCGATTCTATCGCAATAGTTCTGTTAAATTCTAATTTCGGTAAAATGACGTCCATGGAAATAGATAAGCAGGATAAATGGTATAATACCACCATAAAAGAAATGGATAAAGACCCCGCTATTAAATTGATAATAGTCGGCTGCCACCATTCACCTTTTACGAACAGCGAAATAGTTAAACCTTCACAGCAGGTACGTCAAAAATTTATTCCGGCATTCATCAATTCAAAAAAATGTGTGTTGTTCGTTTCTGGCCATTCACACAACTTTGAACGATTTAAGCAGCAAGGGAAATATTTTTTGGTAATTGGCGGGGGCGGCGGCCTTCACCAGCCTTTGTATCCGAAAGAAATAACACATGATCTTTCTCACGACTACAAGCCAATGTTTCATTATCTTGAAGTAAGCCGGTATCATGATTCGCTACAGGTTGTTTCCCGGCAGTTAAAAGCTGATTTTTCGGGTTTTAATGGTGGGCTGAAATTTAATGTTGGGCGATGATTTTGTTAAAGGGGAGTGTTAAAATCTGATTCCCCCTACAAAAACCAATGCAATATTTTCATCAACAAAACTGCTGGAATAAAAATATTTTGCTTCGGCTCCTATAAAAAACCTGTTATTTAACGGGCGCCTATAGCCGAGGGTTCCTGTAAAATCGGCAACTGAAACTTTGTTTGCATCGAAATTTCCAAAAGTTTCGGAATTCACCCTGTTGAGCAATATGGACTGACCCATAGACAAATTAAAATAAAAAGCTTTTAAAAACTTCATGGAAACAACAATCTGTAGCGGAATTGCACTGTTGGCAATATGTGCCTGGGTAGGCAGCGGCGTATCCAGCGTATATAGCCTGTAATAGCCTGTTTCAATTCCTAAACTTAACAAATGCCCGGGCTCCCACATAAACCTCCCCACAATTGAATAATTAAACTCGTTGACAAGGTTTTTTCCAACTACCAGGTTATTGAAATAAAAATTTGGCCCTAATCCGCCGTAAAAAGCAAAATGATGCTCTTCGGATTGAGAAGAATTATTTGTTTGAGCGATTGCCTGCGTTGAACAGCCAATCACCAAAACTCCAATAATAATTTTTTTCAAATTCATAATTAACCGCATTGTTAGGCACTACCCGACAAATATTTATTGATAATTAGTTGAGTGCATAATAATCGTATACAACATAAGCCGGATAATCCGATATAAAACCATCAAATTTTCCATTTTGTAAATAACTCAGGATAGTTGTTTTATCGTTGAGTGTCCAGCTATATGATTTTATACCAAGGGTATGCCCTTTATTTACATCGTCAAGCAACAAACCCAGGGTGTACCTTGGCCCAAAATATTTACAGTTATTATCAATTGCATCCTGGAGGCTTAATTCACACATACAAGGCAAATCGACGCCATAACTTGGCTGTTTTTGATATTCAGTAATTACCCCTGTCGAGGGTAAATCAGCAATGAGCACTACATTCCTGTTCGCAGCACTAGCTCTTGCATATGCATTCCTGACAATGGGCTCCATGTATTTAAAAACATCCGGATCGCCTTTTACGTCCATCCAGAAATATTTCATATTTGTAGAGTCTATAAAGGCCTGCAGCGCCTGGGCTAAAGAAGGAATTTTCTGACCGTCGATCAGTCTGACATATTGCTCCAAAAAGTCGAAACTGTAAAGATTGAAATCTCCGTACACTGGACCTTTCTCGGTGAGCCGGATATCAAATGAAGCATCATGCATACAAATCGGCACATTGTCCTTTGTAAGGCGAACATCGAATTCCAGCGCATCCACTCCATAATCTTCATCATGCAAAACACCGTTAATGGAGTTTTGTGCATAAGGCGGGTTTGCAGTTGTTTGAACACCGTGGTGAGCAAAAATTGTAAATTCGTGCGACAGTACATATTGCGAGTATGGCCTTTTATATTGCAGGCTGATGCTTTGTTGTGGAGAACTAAAAGTGCCTTTTAGGTGAAGATTGGTTGCTATTCCATTCATGATCAGCCCAGATCCCCCATCGGTGCTCGCAACAGAAAAATTAATAGTACCCTGGGTTGCGTTTTCTGAATATCTCCAGAATCCAGAGAATTGAATGGAGCCGTCAGTCGGGTTGAACCCATAATCCAGGATGAAAAAAATTCCGCTTGTATTACTAAAAAAAGAAACCCTGTATTTGGATACCTTACATACGAACTCTGTGCCCAGGCTTGAACTGCCACCGCTCAATGAATATATGCCTTCCATATTTTTCATAACAGTACCTGAAATAG
>DASXMZ010000441.1:0-3528 GCA_036495385.1 Mucilaginibacter sp.
CGGTCGATTATTGGTATACGCAGCCGCATTGGTTTTGGAACTATTATAGAAAACTGCTACTTAATGGGCAGCGATAATTACCAAACATTAGAGCAAATTGAAGAGTCGACTGCGAGTAAATCACCTATTATGGGTATCGGCGACAGATGCCATATCTGCAATGCTATTATCGACAAAAACTCCTACATAGGCGACGATGTGAAAATAAATTGCGGCGAAAAACTAAAAAATGGCGACTACGGAGCTTACACCGTTCAGGACGGAATTGTGATAGTAAAAAAGAGAGCAGTAATACCAAACGGTACCGTAATTTAATAAGATAAGAGGTGAAAGGTAAAAGCTGAAAGGTATTTACCATGCATTTAATAGAAGCTGAAAAGAATTTGAGTTCCCTTACTATGAGAGGTTACTTTTCATATACCGGTTGGCAGTGTATGAAAAGTTTTTTAAATACCCGCCCGGGGATCCGGAAATTCCAACTTAAAGCTTGTCCCATGGCCGGGCCTGCTTTGTAAACTTACTTTTCCGCCAAGATTTTCCACCTGCATTTTAACCATAAACAAACCTAAGCCTTTGCCCTCAACACTGTTGTCAAAACGTTTGTATAATCCAAACAGGTCTTTCATGTGTTTTTCTTCAATTCCCTTGCCGTTATCTTTAAAAATAATTTCGAGTTTATCATAGCTTTTCCGGGTAGTTATTGATATAACCGGGTTAACGCCCATCCGTTTATATTTTATGCCATTTAATATCAAATTATAAAATATGCTGTGCATGTAGCTTTTTATAGTGGTAAAGCTGTTTGCTGCATCAAAATTGAAAGATATAGTTACATTTTCGGTTTGAATTAAATTACTCAGGCTCAGATTTATTTCTTCTACCAGGGGCTTGAACATTACCACCTCAGTCTTATCATTAACCCTGCTGCTAACCTGCAAAATATGGTTCATATCCATTATTATCTGATCGAGGTTATTAATAGAAGCAGTTAAGGCAGACTTCACGTCCTGGCTTTCGTTAACATCTAAATCAAAATTGTTAAGCATATTGGTGAGCCCTAAAATATTGGCCACCGGCGCTCTGAAATTGTGCGAAACAATATAAGTGAATTGTTCAAGGTCGGTATTGCGCTGAACCAAGTCCGCATTCATCTTCTCGCGTTCCAGTTCGGCGATTTTTCTTTCGGTGTTGTCTTTAAAGGCGAGTATAAAGCCTATATGTTCTTTCTTTTCGTTAGCTACGCCAACCCACCTTACTTCGTACCATTTAACAGTGCCGTCCTTAACCGCATAACTGGTTTCATAGCTAACCATCTCGTTATTTGCCACCTTTTGGATGGCTTCTTTTAAATTTGGTATTTTATGTTTTGGAAAGTATCCAAAAGCACTATTGCCGACTTTTAGCTTCTTATTAAATTGTAATATGCTAAGTTCATCGGCCTTGCTATTGAACGAGACTATTTTTTGGTCGGCGTTGCACAGTACGTAGGCTACATCGGTATTTTCAAAAATGGTTTGCAGGTTCGCCTCAGATTGCTGCATCAATTCTTCCGCCTTTTTTCTGTCGGTAATATCAATATGCAGTACCACAGCGCCCTTTTTTGTTTTATCGGTTAACGGAACAACGATTATTTGAAACCATACTTTCTTTTTCTTTGAATAGTATGAATATTCCGTTGAAAATTCCCTTTCAACTCCTGCTATTACCGCCTTTATTCCTTTTGCTATTTTCGTTCCCGCAACTTTGTCAACCCCGGTGGCTTTTTCAGAAATGGCTATATAGCTGCAATCGATGCCGTATTTAGGTACGCCAAGATTGTTTTCCAAAGTAAATTTTCGCCATGATTCATTTACTGCCACAATTTTGCCGGCCTCATTAAGCAGTACCATATTTGCGGGTAAGGCGTTTAAAATCGCTGATTGCCTTTCGGCTGCAGCTTTGAGTTCCTCTATATTTTTTTGTATTTCAATTTCCGCCAGTTTAGATGCCGTAACGTCCTGGTTAAACCCGATAATATTGCCCGGCTTGCCTTCTTCATTCAATTCAATCTCGAATTGCGAGTGAATATACCTGGTGCTTCTATCTTTATTTTTTATCCTGAAGTCTACCTCAGTGTAGGGAAGTTTGTTAGCTGCCCCTTTGAAAATATTTTCAACCCTGGGCAAATCTTCATGAAAGACATGTTTTAAAAAATTATCAATAGTAGGCTCAACTTCCCTATGCTTATATCCAAGTAAAGGATAAGTGCCCGACGACCAGTTGACTTTTTGGGTGCCGATATTAAATCGCCAGGTACCGAATTCGGCTATCAACTCGGCTTTTGTAAACAAAGCCTCGCTTGCAACTATTTTGTTAAGATAAGTATCCCGTTCATTATCCAATTGATGTTTTTGTATGGCATTTGTAACCGCACTGGGCAAGCGCTGAAGCCTGTCCTTCAAAATGTAATCAGAAGCGCCTTCCTTCATAACAGTTACAGCAAACTCTTCCGAAACTGTAGCAGTTATCAGGATGAACGGAATGTTTTTACCACTTGATTTCAATATTTTTAGCGCTTCAAGTGAATTGAAAGATGGCAGGGAATGGTCGGACAGAATAATGTCTGGTTGAAAATCAACAAGTTTTTTAGCGTATTCGTCCTTTGTGTCGACGATAATTTTGTTAAACGCTATACCCGATTTTTTTAAGGTCCTGTCTACCAGCTCAGCATCGCTCTGGATATCCTCTACATGTAATATTTTAAAAATTCGTTTCATTGCATAGTATAAATTATTCGGGTGTCTGGTTGGTCATTAACCAATAAAGGCCGAGTTCAGAAACAGCTTTAGCAAAGCCGTCAAAATCAACCGGCTTAACTACATAACTGTTAACGCCGAGGTTATAACTTGTAATGATGTCCTGTTCTTCTTTTGAGGAGGTCATGATTACAACCGGAATTATTTTAGTTGAATCGTTCGACTTAATTTGCCTTAAAACTTCTATACCGTCCACTTTCGGCATTTTAATATCCAGCAAAATTACTTTGGGCCTGTTTTCTACTTTCCGGTCCGCGTATGCGCCTTTTGCAAAAATAAAATCAAGCGCTTCGGCGCCGTCCTTAACATGAATCAGCTTATTAGCAAGGTTAACCTTTCGCAGCGACCGTATAGTTAATTCGGCATCGTGCGGGTTGTCCTCAACCAATAAAATTTCTATTTTATTATCGCTCATATATTAAACTTTAGGTAAACTAAAATAAAATGTGGCCCCTCCGTTTTCCAATCCTTCGGCCCACACCTCACCGTTATGTTTTTTTATTATCCGCTTAACCAATGCTAAACCAACACCCGAGCCTTCAAATTCCTCCTGCGAATGCAGGCGTTGAAAAACGCCAAATAATTTATCGGAATAGGCCATGTCAAAACCGGTGCCGTTGTCTTTCACGTGATAAACAGTCCTTTTTTCTTCATCAACCGATCCAATTTCAATCCCAGGGCTCTCTCGCTTTGAAGAATATTTTATGGCATTACTTAGCAGGTTTATCAATAC
>DASXMZ010000442.1:0-4827 GCA_036495385.1 Mucilaginibacter sp.
TCCGTTCTGATAATCACCCCTGTTCGCATCCATCGATCCCAGTAAACCTGCACCCGCAGCTACCTGTAATTCGTGCTGGAAGGTATGACCGGCAAGCGTTGCATGGTTAACTTCAAGGTTTAATTTAAAGTCATTTATCAGGTCGTATTTTTGTAAAAAGCCTAGTACTGTGGCAGCATCATAGTCATACTGGTGCTTGGTTGGTTCGCAAGGCTTTGGTTCGATGAAGAAAGTTCCTTTAAAACCTTGTTTCCGCGCATAATCTTTGGATGCGTGAAGGAATTTTGCAAGGTGTTCCTGCTCGCGTTTCATATCAGTGTTCAACAGGGTCATATAACCTTCACGGCCTCCCCAGAACACATAATTCTCTCCTCCTAAAGCAATTGTTGCATCAAGAGCAGCTTTTACCTGTGCAGCAGCATGTGAAAGCACATGAAAATCTGGATTTGTTGCCGCTCCATTCATATACCGGCGGTTGCTGAAAAGATTTGCTGTTCCCCAAAGCAATTTAACACCGCTCTCCTTTTGTTTTTGTTTAGCATACTCAACAAGAGCCTGCAACCTTCTGTCATTTTCATGTACATCGTTGGTATAATCAACAACATCCACATCATGAAAACAATAATAATGAAAGTTCATTTTTGTAATGAACTCGAATGCAGCATCCATTTTGTCTTTAGCGCGCTCAACTGCATCGGCCTTTACGCTCCATGGAAACAAATGGGTAGGCTCGCCAAACGGATCAGCGCCATTGCCGCAGAACGAATGCCAGTAGGCGCATGCAAAGCGCAAATGGTCTTTCATGGTTTTACCGGCAACAACCTTATTTTCGTCGTACCAACGAAATGCCAGCGGATTATCTGACTGCACCCCTTCGAATTTTACCTGGCCAATGCCTTTGAAAAATTCCTTTTCTCCTGTAAGTATCATAATTATTGAATTAGCGATTTAGTGAATTATTGATTTATTGATAGATTATTGTTGTATTGCTGGATTGTGCTTGTTGTTTGCTATTCTGCCAATTGTTTGTTAAGTAACGTTTTCCATTCCTGGTAGGCTGGTTCCAGGTGCTTGGTTGATGGTTCAACTAATTGCACCGGATGCATATGTTCAAAGGCCTGTTTAGGTGATGAAAAAATATGTGCTCCAATGCCTGCTCCAAGCGCAGCGCCGGCGCTTCCATCATTTTTATATAACTCTACAGGTACGCCCGTTATATTTACAAAGGTCTCTGTGAATAGTTCGCTTAAAAACATATTGTTTTTTCCGGCCCTTATTACAGTGGGGTTCATTCCGTTTTCGCGCATAATATCTAAACCATAACGAAATGAAAACGCAATACCTTCCTGTACCGCCCTTAGTACATGGCCCTGGGTGTGTATATTAAGATCAATGTTATGGAAATGCGCGCCAACAATTTTGTTGTTCAGAATACGTTCGGCACCGTTGCCAAAGGGCAGCACGCGCAAACCGTCGCTACCTAACGGTGCTTCCTTAGCCTTATTGTTCATCTGTAAATAGTTTTCGGTTGAGCCGAAAACATTTTTTGTCCAGCGGTATAAACTGCCCACTCCGTTTATACACAACAGAACGCCAAGACGTTTTTGCTGCTCTGTATAATTTACGTGGGCAAAGGTGTTAACCCGCGATTGCTGATCATAAGCCAATTGGTCGCTTACCCCGTAAATTACGCCCGAAGTGCCGGCAGTTGCCGCAACTTCGCCAGGGTTGAGTACATTTAGCGAAAGAGCGTTGTTTGGCTGATCGCCGGCTTTGTAGGTAACGGGTATACCAGCTTTCAGTTTAAGTTTTTGTGCTACAGCCGATGACAGGTTTCCATGCGATGAAAACACGGGTTTTATCTCCGGAAATAACGCTTCGTTAAATCCAAAATATTCTATTACATCTTTTGACAATCGATTGTTTTTGAAGTCAAAAAAAACGCCCTCGGACAAAGCGGATATCGAAGTAGTGATTTCGCCGGTTAATTTCATAGCGATAAAATCACCAGGCAGCATAATTTTGTCTATCTGACTGTAAATTGCCGGCTCATTTTCCATCACCCAGGCCAATTTGGAGGCAGTAAAGTTGCCGGGTGAATTTAAAAGATGTGATAAACACCGCTCCTCGCCTATCGCAGCAAATGCCTTATCGCCAATCTCCACAGCGCGGCTATCACACCATATAATACTGTTACGCAACACTTTTTGATTTTTATCTACCAATACCAACCCGTGCATTTGATAAGCGATACCAATTGCAGAAATGTCGGACGGGGCATAAAGGCCGGTTTTATTGCACAATTCAATGGCGTGCTGTACATGCTCCCACCACATATCCGGCGATTGTTCTGCCCAACCCGGGTGCAAAGCAATAATGGGCGACTCTGCGTCGGGATATTGTGCCGAGGCTATTACTTTTTGGGATGTGGCATCAACAACCGAAACTTTTACGGACGAAGTACCTATATCAATGCCTAATAACAACATGCTTTTTTATTAAATTAATACTGAATCAGCTTGGTTTATAACTTGAATTTCGGATGGACGAAATTAATTTATTTTTTCAAATTGCAATCGATTGTTGAACTTTATTTTATCATCTTTACAATGACAATGAAGCAAAAAAAAAGAACCACCATTTATGATATTGCCGAAAAGCTAAATATAACCGCTTCCTCAGTATCCAGGGCACTCAATAACAGCAATCATGTAAATGAAGCAACCAAGAAACTAATCTTAAAAACTGCCGCCGAACTTAATTATAAGCGCAATACACTGGCATCAAATTTACGCAAGGGACATACAAAAACTATTGGTGTGGTTGTTCCGCGGATCAATCAGAATTTTTTCTCGAATGTTATAGCGGGGATTGAAGATACAACCTACCAAAAAGGCTATAATTTAATCATTTGCCAGTCGAACGAATCGCACGAAAAAGAAATAAAATGTGTAAATACCTTAATTAACCAGCATGTTGATTGTATCGTGATCTCTGTCTCAGTCGATAGCTACGACTATAAGCATCTACAAAATGTGATCGACCAGGGCATTCAGCTTATCCAGTTCGACCGCGTTGCTGATGAATTAGAAACGCTAAAAGTAATAAATGACAATGAGCAGGCGTCATTTGAAGCAATTTGTCATTTAATTGAACAAGGCTATAAAAAAATAGCATTGCTTGAAGGTCCGCAAAATCTAAATATTTTCAGGCAGAGAAAAATCGGGTATCTGAATGCGTTAAGGAAATATGATATGCCGGTAATAGATGAGTTTATTATTGAAAACGCCTGGACAAAAGAACTCGGCGCCGAAGCGACCAGGAAATTGTTGCGGTTACCCAACCCACCGGATGCGATCTTTGCCTCTACATCTGACTTTTCTGCTTTGGGTGTTCTTGAGGTGGCCAGCGACTTATCGATCAAGGTACCGTCTGAGTTAGGTATCTGTGGATACTCCAACGAACCGTTTACTGAAATTACAAGCCCGTCAATAACCACTATTGACCAGTTTAGTATATATATGGGAAAAACAATTGCTAACCTGTATTTTCAGGAGATGGAAAATAACGACACTATTGTTGTCCCTAAGATTATAAGTATAAAGCCTAAGCTTATTGTTAGGTCTTCTACCTCGAGAAGTCTTAAGTCTTAAGTCTTAAGTCGAAAGTCTTAAGTCTTGAGTCAAAATTGCAATTCATTTTCTTCGACTTAGGACTAAAGACTTAGGACTAAGGACTTAATTAATGATGATGATGCCCATCCGGCCCATGCGCGTGGCCATGAGATAACTCCTCTGGAGTTGCAGGGCGAACGTTTAAAATATTGCCTTTAAAGTGTAGTTCCTGGCCAGCCATAGGGTGATTGAGATCTACAATAATTGAATCTTCAGCAACTGATACCACCTGCCCCTGGAAACGGTTTCCCTGATTGTCCTGCAATGGTAGTATGCTCCCTATTTCAGGAACATCGGCTCCTTTAAACATATCTAAAGGCAAATTTGCTACGGCCTCTTCGTCGTAATTGCCATAAGCGTCTTCGGCTGATAAACGGAAATCGTAAGTATCACCTGTTGACAGGGCGCTTAAATTTTCCTCAAATTTGGGGAGCATTTGTCCTGCTCCATATAAAAAAGTAAGCGGTTGTTCTTCTGTGGCGCTTTCTGTTAAAATTTCAGAGCCGTCTTCCTGGTCAACATACAAATCGTAAGTTAATGACACTACGTGTTGGGGGTTAATCTTCATTGTAAATGTATTTTTCGTTTCAAAATTGTCTGAACCGTTGATTTGTGTGATTAAATGATTTCGTTGATGCAGGCGTCTTTTGTTTTTTTCATCAGCGTAATCTTAAAATCAAATAAATCAACGGTCTATTTGGCTCAGCGCCTCGGCAACATTATTTGCAGGTAGCCCACAGGTTTTATCCTTACAAATAAATATTTGAGTGGTAGCTCCGAACTTATCCTGCAGCAAAGGTAGATTTCCTTTTTTACCTCCCAAGATTATTTTGTTGGGAATGTAATTATTTTCCATTTCCCTGCGCATATTTTCAAAACCTTCGCCTGTGATAGCGATTTCGTAAACGCCGATTATTTCGTCTATCAATAACATTATCCAATTGGAATAAGCTGAGGGGTATTTTTCCAAATGCGGAAATATATTTTTCAAAAGTTGGGCGCATATTTCCAAATACCTTTCATCGTCGAATAACAGGCCGAGCTTTTTAAGGTTTCGTGCCATTACCGAATTTGATGCTGGTGTTACGCCATCGGTAATTTCAGATTTCCTGGCTATTAACAGTTCATCGTCATCGGCAGTGTAAAAGAAAAT
>DASXMZ010000443.1:0-9111 GCA_036495385.1 Mucilaginibacter sp.
AAACATCGTCCCATAAAACCACCGTACCGCTTTCACCCAAAGTGATTGTTTCTTTTTTCAACAGGGCCTGAACTTCATTTTTGGTGAGCTCTAGTAAGGTCCAGCCCTTTTTTCTTACATGCCCGATGTCCCAGCGATAAGCGCAGGTTTCAGACCCTTTTTTCTTAGAGATAACTGTAAGAATATTACAATGGCTAAGAGAGGCTGTCTTCATTCCCATTCCGAATTTACCCAGATCCTTTTCTTCATAAGTCGTTTCAGTACCCAGCCTCATTGCCTCTTCCAGTTCACGATGACTCATGCCACACCCGTTGTCCTGAATCCGACAGACTGTTTTTTGTTGTGAAGGAGTGGAGAATGTTATAGAAATACGATCTGCATCAACCTTTTCTGTAATTGCATTGTCTACCACATCTGCAATTGATGCATTAAGATCGTAACCCAGATTGCGCAATGCATCAAAGGTCCTGGATGCATTTGGAATGCTTGTTATTTCTTTCATTGTTAAATTCAGAGTGACAAGATTTTTGGTGACTAGAACTAAAAGCTTTTAACAGCTAAAAGTGTCTGATTAATTCATTATTGTTCATTCATTGCGTTTAAATTCTCATGCATATTTTCTTGAAAGTGCGCTGTAAGCAGGTTATTAACTACAATAGAAATCTGATAAGCAAGGAATGGCGGAACCGCATTGCCGACCTGGTGAAACTGCTCGGTCCTGCTGCCGCAAAAAAAGTAATTGTCAGGGAAAGTCTGAATCCTTGCCGCCTCTCTTACGGAAAGACTACGGCATTGTATATGATCATAATGAATAAAGTAATGACCATCTTTACTGATATGGCTCGTTACAGTAGTGGCCGGAACATCAGGTAGCTGTACCCTGAATCTGTCAGTAAATTTACCTGAATTAACATTGTCATGATCCGGCAGCAGTTCCTCATCAAATAATTTATAATCATTCAGCTTTGGAAACTTTTTATTTTTCTGTGTATACAAAGCTGCAAAAAGGTATCTTTTTAAATCCTGCGTAAGATGGCTTCGTGATTCATGATGAGTTATGCCTGTCAATCTTTCATCATTGTACCAATTATCCAAAGCATGCCCCGCAGAAAGAAGCGGCAAGCCATATTCGACATAATCTGAACCAATGGTTTCAGGGGAAACGCCGGGGGGAACATCGATATCCAGCTTAAGACCTGCCGCAATTTCGTCTCTGAAACTCCCGGTTAAATCTACCCAGTTTTCAAAAGAATCCTCCACCTTATCATAATATCGTTTCTTTTTAGACGTCCCGCCTTCCTTTAATACGTTTTCACTGTGAGAAAAACTCCTGCTCATCCCACTTCGGATTTTAGGAAATAACCCAATAACAGAGCTTAGATTTACCTGCGGTGATTGGTGAAGAGTTCCGGGAACTTCTTCAATATCGGCTCTCACACCCAATAAAATTACGCGATGCCTTTTTTGTGGAACACCATAATTTTCTGCACGTATAAGGTAGTCAGAGTCTCTGATTACATTTTCGGTAACGAGTGAGTATATTTGGTAGCCTGGTGCATTATAGTCGCCAAAAACAGTTGAAGGAGCACGAAGATCCCGCAACATCCACCGGAATACTTTTTCACCATTGACGGTCGCTGAAAGCAACCCCTCAACATTTTCCATAACAAATACAGATGGATGGTGCCGAGCTATAATGCGCAGATATTCCTTGTACAGGTATACACGGTGGTCATTTTCATCAATACCACCGACGCGTGAACGACCTACGTTTGAGTAAGCCTGGCAGGGCGGCCCGCCTATCAGTACCCAGTTATCATGTCCCTCAAGTGATACAGTTATCCTCTGATCGATTTCCGCCTCAGTTGTAACCCCAAGTGTTGCCAGCCAAGCCTCCTGCCGGGCTTCATTAAATTGGTCCGGAAACAGATCATAAAGCTGGTCAATTGTTATTTCCCCCGCCAGAAAACGATAATAGTCATCAGGCAAAGCGCCTAATGGAAACTGACGGACAAAAGAGCGTAACAGAAGTGTCTGGTGGGCATGCTGATCTTTCTCAATAGAAAGCTTTATCTTAAAGACTCGTTCCCCCGCATCATCAGTCAGCGAACTGAAGCCTTCCGCTAATCCACCAGGTCCTGCAAATAAATCAATTATTGGAAAAGGCATAGAATTAAAAATAAATGCTAATATAAGAAGATAAAGTCTTAATTGACAGCAGTTGGCTTTTTGTTAAAAGGATTCTGGGATGCAGCCGTAGTCCCTATAAAGTCAACCAAAAAATAATAAGGACAGATGTTCCTTTCAAATCTCTTAAAGATATACAGTCTCTGAATGAATCGTTACCATAATGTGCTTTTGAAGATTCCGTTAGGCATAAACAACCAGCCGGGCTACAAGGTCAGATAATGTTTTATTAATTACTGAAGATTTTAGTTCGCACTCCCAGATATTAATAACTGCCCAGTTTTTTTTCTGGAGCTGTTTTAATGTCTCGGAATCTTTTAAGACATTTCTGTTAATTTTATTCAGCCACCATTCTGTCCTCGTCTTCGGCACTACAAAATATTTGCACCCCTCATGCCCATGCCAAAAGCATCCATGTATAAAAATTACCGTTTTGTATTTCGGGAGTACAATATCAGGCTTGCCTGGCAAGGTTTTTACATGCAGCCGGTAACGGAACCCATTTTTATGCAGAAACTTCCGCACCAACAATTCCGGCTTAGTATCCTTGCTGCGGATACGCGACATATTGTAGCTTCGGGTTTCCTTGGAGTGTACATCGGCCATGATGTAAAATTACGAGAAAGTTTAATTGCACAGTCCGCTTACCTGTCGTTGAAGATTTCTCCTTCCCGAAATAAATTCGGGACAGGCTGTTCCTCGTCGAAATGACATGAGTTCCCCTCAATTCCCCGCATCATCCGTCTCCTTCAAAGTATCATCCTTCGTTGCCGCGCCCAAATGTATGTGAGGGTCGTTCTCGGTTCCGGTAATATGCATCGGGATGCCGAAAATGCCAAATGGGGGCAGACCCAGTCTGAAATTGAGGTTTAAGGCGTTATCAAAACTGACTTGTCCTTCAAACCTGAGCCTGAAGCCGGACATGCGCATTTTGGTGCGTTTAATGGTAATGAGATTGTTGGCTATGGTGGTTTCTATATTCACTTTCGAAACGTCGCCGGTATCAAGGCCTTTGTGATCAGTTTTGCTGCCAACGGCCCCAAAAAGTTTATAACCCTTCAGCTTAACTTTTTGAACAGACAACACGCCGCCACCTTTTAGCGATGGGTAAACCGGTTGCATGTTGCTGTTGAGTCTGCCGTTAAGCTTATAATCGAGCGAAACTATCCCTTCGGCGCTTTTAGCCGCTGAAGCCATATCACGGAACAGCTTTATTTCCTGGTACGCTCTTTTAATATCAAAGTTTTGGGCATTAATATGGTAATCGAACGTGGCCTTTGTGGGGCTGATGCTGCTATAGGTGGCATCCATCACTACAGGTGCGCCGATTAAAGTGAAGCCGGTTTGCTTTAAAATAATGCTGCCGTTGGTAATGGACATTTGGCCTTTAGCGTCGTGCAGTTCAAGGCCGTTATATTTTACGAGTTTTACGTCGGCGGTGAAGGTGAGGTCGAGGTTGGTAGGAACCATGATCACGCCCGAAGGCGAAGTAGCTGGTTTGGTTGAACCGGAATTGGGGTTTGTGCCCGCAAAAGCCATAAAATCATCCGCATTGATCAATTGACTACTGAGGTTAAAACTACCTTTAAGCATGGCCCCGGGCCTAACGGCGTAATCTATCACATCCGAAAGTGCACCGTTCAGCACAATTACCGATTGCCCATAAGTAGCTTTAAAGGCGTCGAACTGCATTTTATCCTGGTTAAAGCTAAACTTACCTTCGTTAATGACAAATGGCTTTGGAAAAAGATCGGACGTAAGCACGAGATCCTTCACCACCATCGTACCCGAATTGTTCAGCTTATCATAATGACCCGCCACGGCGTCGCTCTGTTTACCACTGAGTGACAGGTTAGTGGTGATAAACCCTTTTACATTGTAATCTTTAACAGCAAATACCTGGTAAATTTTGCCAATATCGATAGTCCCGTGTGAGGTAACGTTGTACTCCAGGTCGTTAAAGTTTTTGAGGTCGGCACTTACGGTAAAAGGTTTGCCTTCAAAAACAAACGACGCCGGTTTTATGGAAACTTTAAGTCCTTTTAGCGTGCCCGTAGCATTATAGATATTCGTATTTACCTGTATGTTTTCGATAGGATGCGGATAATATTTTGTTTGCACCGACCCGTTCTGAAGGCTGATATTGGCTTTGGTTACCGGGAATATATTTTTTGCCGGTAGATATTTACCCTTGGTTTGCATATCGGCAACCAGCATGCCTTTAAAATCCATGCTATCAAGCGGGTAAAATTTCTTAATATCCGCCAGGTTAAAACTTGCCTTTAAGTCGGCGTCCGTAGGGAATCCCTCTGCGGCGCTCAATTTAAAATATCCCTTTATAAAATTATTTAATGCGTTTGCGTTAAAGTTTTCTATCGCAAAAGTAGCATGATGATAATCATTATCCGGACAAGCGGCATCAATATTAAAGCTAATGTTTTTAAGCGCCTCGGGTAATGAAGCGTATTTGAAATACCCATTGGTAAATGACGATTTTAGCGTGAATCGGGGGATGCTCGTAATTACGGTATCAATTTTTCGTATGCCTTTATGTACCACTTCGGTGGCATATTTACCTTTTGCCAGCAAATTCAGCGAATACTTGCCTTTTAACTTTACTGATTTTACGCCGCTGGCACCGCTCCATTTTTCGAGGTCGATATCGGTATTAACCTTTGCATAAATATCCGGTTTTTTGACCCCTTTAATACTTATTACCGAGCTGAAATAATCCTTACCCATATTAAAATAAAGTGAGTCGAGGTTAACCTGCAGGCTATCGGGATCGAGGCCGGGAACTTTTGTCTCAAAATCAACATACAGGTTACTGATTGGCACCGGCGATTTTTGGTAGTTGATATACCCGTTACGTACTTTTACCTTCATACTAAGGCTGGGCAAAGTGCTGTCTGCCGCGATATACCTCCCCGCCAGTTCCAACTGTAAATTACCTACACCCTTTACGTCGGCACTATCCAACCACTTTAAGTATTGCGGCGGCAAGGCCGTCATCATGTCATGCAGATTACTTTCGTTCGAATTTATTTTGAAGTCCATGTCATAGCCATTCTTCAAAAAGCTGAATCTGCCGATAAACTTAACGGGCATCTGGTTGATGAGCAGATCATTTTTCTGAAAAGAAAACGACAACGATTTGGTGTTCATTTGAGTGACCAGGTCGGCGTTTACGCTTTTTGAAAGAATATAAGGCGTATTATTATAATAAAAATTAACCGACTTCATTTCGGTATGTGTGGTAAGGTCGAAAACATCTTTGCTCAGGTCACCGCTGCCGGTGTAATCAAATTTGCCGGCTGTAAATTTTACAGGAATCGACCGGTCATCATAAACCAGCCGGCTGTCCTCTATCACTATGTGGTCTATACCCAAAGAAGCACTGGTTGTATCCTTAGGCGATGACGTGGAATTTTTCGATTTGTAAACAGCATAATTGGTGCGGCCGGCCGTATCGGTTTGTATGTTTATAAAAGCCTTGTTGAAATATATTTTGTTAATAGTGATCCTCTCCTGGAATACCGATCTCAGGTCTATACCAAGAGAAACCTCATTTGCGGAAACGAGGGTATCATTTTGAAAGGGCGCGCTCCCTTTAAGCGAAAAGTCGTAAAGCGTAAGCGTAAGCGATGGAAACCGTTTAAAAAACGACAATCGGGTACGCGAAAAGGACAACTGCCCCGTTATACTGCCCTTGGCCCATTGTTTTATTTTTTCACTTACCGTTTGGGGGAGCAAATATGGCAGCGTAAACAGCAAAAGAAGCAGGGATACAATAGTTATTCCGCTTATTTTAAGGACTTTTATTGATATTTTTTTTACAGATGTGCTCATAGGTATGATGGGACGGGCAAAAACAGACCAAAAAACCATGTCATTGCGAGGAACGAAGCAATCCCTTAGCGATGCATTGGCGTAAATGCAATAGCGCTAACGCAGCTCGACGAGATTGCTTCGTACCTCGCAATGACAATTCTTTTATTAGCTATTATTTATTAGCTATTATTTATCAAATCCCGATAATCTCTTCGTACAGCTAAATTACTGAAAGGAATAACAATAAAAGGTATGAATGGCAATATTTAACAGTAGGTTAAGCGGTTGGTAAGATATGAGTATCTTAATTTATACCATTTCTTAACCTTACCTATTTAATTCATGTAAATAATGTAAATTGAAGCTTTTTATTATTTTTGTCGAAAATCTGAAACAATGAGCGAACTCATTAAAAAACAAGTTACTGACGCAAAGGCTTCGATGGAAAGAGCCATTGATCATTGCGAAGGCGAATTACAAAAAATACGCGCCGGCAAGGCAAGCCCTTCCATGCTGGATGATATAGTGGTCGACTATTACGGCAGTCCAACTCCGCTGAACCAGGTGGGCAGCGTAAACACACCGGACGCCCGCACCATTGTGATACAGCCATGGGAAAAATCATTGCTTAGTGGTATCGAAAAAGCCATTATGGAGGCTAATCTGGGCGTGAATCCTCAGAATGACGGAGTTATTATCCGCATCAACGTTCCTCCTTTAACTGAAGAGCGTCGCCGCGATTTGGTGAAAAAAGCAAAAGCTGAAGCCGAAACCGGTAAAATTGCTATCCGCAATATCCGCAAAGAAGCAAATGAAAAAATCAGGAAACTGAAATCAGATGGAGTGTCTGAAGATGAAATGAAGGTAGGTGAAGGTGAAATTCAGAAGCTTACTGATGCATATATTGTTAAAGTTGATCAGCTATCTGATGCTAAGGAAAAAGATATTATGACTGTTTAACAGTTGTTTTTGAACTTATATTAAGAGCCATTTCTTTGTTGAAATGGCTTTTTTGCGTTATATCTTACTGAATTTATTATTGGGTTCAATTAATATTATGCCCGCTCATGGCCGCGGGAGGGCCTAGTTACTTTTGTCTTGGCAAAAGTAACCAGACTTAGCGCAGCGATCTCATAAACACCTTAAAAAACAAACAACCGGTGAATAAACCGTGTCAGCAGAAATGCTTCTTTACCGCCAAGGGCCTTTGCCCACAATCAGGAAAAACCGCGGGCTGCAATCTTTTTGCCGGACTACCCTATCCCTTTTATAACTTGCATGCAAAAATTTGCTATGCCCTTCCCACTTCACAGGCCTTCCGTTTTTCCCGATTCTTGCCGAAGCTCTTCTGCTGACGAGGAAAATGGAATCATTTTTAAAGGATACAAATCATCTTATTAAAGCAAAATCAAAAGCGGGCAAAGGCCTGTCATAACGGCGGCCCGGGTGTATGGCGTGAATGACGGTTTAGCTTTTTCGGGATGTAACCGGAAAAGCGTTAAAAACCGGCAGAGCGGGTGGAAGCATCGTTATGACTTGATTTTTTTGGTTACTTTTTGTATCAAGACAAAAAGTAACTAGGCCCTCCCGCGGCCATGAGCGGGACGATCATTAATTGAACGATATTTAAATTCATCGAGCTAAATGTCGTTTCAGGTAATTCTACTCGTAAGCGTAAATCTGAACCCCGCTAAATCTTCAAAATGTCAAATTAAAAGAAACGAGCTATATAGCCACCGTCTTTTTTTATTTTTGATTAACATACTTTGTTAACACATGAAAATCCTTCTAACATACCTAAAAAAACACCGCTGGGTGGTTGTGCTTGCCCTGGTACTCGCCGGCATTAATATAGCGTTTTCGCTTTGCGACCCTTTGATCACCAGGTATATAGTCGATTTGTACATGGTACCAGTTAATCATAAGGTTTATAGTTACGACGAAAGGCTGCACGGCGCATTAATGCTGGTTGGTCTGGGTGTTGGCGCTGCGATGGTATCGCGCATAGCAAAAAACTTCCAGGATTATTTTACCAATATCATCACGCAAAAAACAGGCGCCGAAATGTATGCCGACGGCCTGAAACATTCCCTTGAACTGCCTTACCAGGTTTTTGAGGATCAGCGCAGCGGCGAAACTTTGGGGATACTTCAAAAAGTGCGGCTGGACTGTCAAGCTTTTATAACTTCTTTTATCGGCGTACTTTTTGTGAGCCTGGTGGGGATGATTTTTGTGATAGTGATTTCTATAAAAGTAAACTATATGGTAACGCTTGTTTATTTTGGTGCCATCCCGGTTATCATGTTTGTAAGCATGGCCTTAAGCAAGCGGATAAAAACCATACAAACAAAAATCGTGTCGCAAACTACAGCACTTGCCGGCTCAACCACCGAATCATTACGGAATATTGAGCTGGTTAAAAGTTTGGGCCTGGTAAAACAGGAAATAGAAAGATTAAACAGTACCACCTATAAAATACTTGAACTTGAGTTAAAAAAAGTAAAATATGTACGGAGTATGAGCTTTGTACAAGGCACAGTAATAAACCTTGTACGCAGCATAATGGTAGTGCTCCTGCTCATGCTTATTTTCAAAGGGACTTTATCAAATGGAAGTTATTTTATGTTTTTGTTTTACTCCTTCTTTTTGTTTAACCCTTTGCAGGAATTGGGCACGGTAATACAATCATGGCGTGAGGCCCAGGTGTCGCTTGGTAATTTTGAGCGTATTCTTAACATCCCTATCGATCCCAAACCTGAAAAGCCGGTGTTATTGGAAAAAATAAATACACTCACTTTCGATAACGTCAGCTTTAAACATTTAACCGCTAACAGAAACGCGCTAAACAATATCAGCTTTGAAACTACAAGCGGCGAAACGATTGCCTTTGTTGGGCCGTCGGGATCAGGCAAGACCACGCTTGTTAAATTATTGGTGGGACTTTACCAGCCAAAGGAAGGTGATATTTTGTACAACAACATTTTAAGCAGGGAAATTGACCTGGACCAGCTGCGCGAAAAGATTGGCTTTGTTACCCAGGATACTCAACTGTTTTCGGGTACAATTCGCGAAAACCTGCAATTTGTACGCCCC
>DASXMZ010000444.1:0-5670 GCA_036495385.1 Mucilaginibacter sp.
CGCTATTATTTACAATCGAAACGCTATAATTCCCTGGTATATCAGTTGTTATTTTGCTGAGATTGCCATAACTTCCTAGCAATACATTATTCAGATACCAATTAATTGTATACGACGGATCTATAGGCACAGTAACAGAAAGCGTCGCATTGTCGCCAGTGCAATAGGATGTTTTATCTGTTGTAATTGCAGGAACGGGCAACAAGATATTATCAACTTCCACCTCCTTTGATGGCACCCAGCTGTTGTTACATGCGCTAACCTCAACTTTGTACTTACCGCTTTGCATAGCAATAAATGAGGACGTAGTGTCGCCGTTAAGGGTGCCATTTGTGTACCACCTGTAACGATAATTTGGATTATTATCAGTTTGAAGTGTATAAGGAGTATTACCGCATTGCTGAAATTTATCGGGATAATTAAACGAAAATACCGGAGCTGTGATTAAGCGTACCTGTAGATGATTCGTTTCCAGATGAGTTTTTCCACACGGATCATATAAAACAGCGTAATAATCACCCGGTGTTTTTATGGTAAGCGTATCCTTGCTTTCGGCGGGCAACTCTGTTCCGTCCTTGTACCATTGAACGGTATTGCCTGTATAAATGTAGGTGTTTATTAAAGCATTTACTGAATCGCCGGCGCATATTTTAATTCCCGAAGTGATATCAGACTGATTTTGAAAACTGATGTCCTGTATAGTTTGCGAATTTAAATAGCCTCCGTAATCAGGCTTGATTAAATACAATCCGTCGTCTGCAGCCAGCCATGCACCGTCCTCGCAGATTGGCTTTGTATAAGACGTAGCATTTACACAAATGTCATTAATTGGAACAGTACCTATTTCGTCATCATGAAAGAATGAATAAGGATTGTTTTTATTTGTTGGCTGCTGATATTTAGAGTTCGAGAAATATAATCCGTTCGCTGTACCAACCAGCAAATTTTCTCTTACAAAGCTTTCACCAAAACTTGTTAATCCATAAATGGACGTCACTTTGTTAACATTAATTCCATTTAAATATTGAGTGTATCCCCACGAAGATTGATAAGAATAATTCCAAAGATTTTCGAACAGACCGTTTGCTGTACCCCAAAATTGGTTTGCATATAAAACGAACCAATAATTAGGATCATATGCATCGGCGTAGGTATAGTACGCGGTATTAATAACGTCACCAAATCCTCCCACAGAACCATAATATATATACCCGCCCCAAACTGTTAACCTTGTAAGTTCCGTAACAGGATATTGCTGTACAACATCGTTATACGTGCCAAATTCCAAATCGCTGAACATCTCATTTCGGTAAGTGGCTTCAAAAACTCGTGCCGGAACTGGCGCCGAGTGCGGGGTTATTATTTCTTTTTGATAATCGTAATGACACATGCCGCCTGAAGTACCTATTAAAATTGTGTTGGCTGTTGGCCGGGTTTCCATGCCATACGTGTTATCAGTTACATAACTACCGGTATAATCAACTCCTATTGAATTAACTACGCCCATTATGCCATCAGGTTGCCCGATTACCTTTAATGTGCCTTTTTTTAATTCAATAACATTAGTTGAGTTGGTTGCTATAAACACGGTGTCCTGGCTGCACCCGGCTATATCAATAAATTGAAGGTTATTATACGCCGAAAAAGTAGGTGTATAATTGTCAATGGCTAACGTTAAACTGTTTACCCTATAAACTTCGTTGTTTTGTGCGAGTACCCATAGGTATGGGTCGTAAAAATCGCGTTTAACTTTTAGTATTTTTTTACCGGCTAATAAGTGAGCGTTTAAATGGAAGTCGACGTCTTGCTGGCTATAAGATTTTACAACGCATAACATACATAGCAAAAAAACAATACGGCAAATCCAATTGTGCATTTGTAAAGATTAAAGGTGGCCCAATATAATGGAATTAATTGAAACCGGTTTTGGCATATAAAATAAACACCCAATTTCGGAATCCATCATGCTGTTAAAAAAATCAGGTACCTGTTAAACGTTTACGCATTGATCTAGGTTCGATCTCTTAGCTTTTACTATTGTAAAATAAATATCACAATATATGCAACGAATTATGACAAACCTAAGTCTGTTTATATAAACCAGACAAAAAGAATTATGAAAACTTATTTAACCTTATTTATTGTAGCCTGCCAAAGCGTTGCTGCCCTGGCCCAGGACTACGACAACAGAACCCCATATTTAACAAAATCACTAGCCAATGATGCTATCAACAGCGTGGTAGTATCAACCTCGGCGGGAGGTATAAAAGTTAGCGGTGAAAGCGGACAGGCGCCGAGGATAGAAGTATATATCAGAGGCAATAATAACCGGGAGCTTTCAAAAGAAGAAATCCAAAAACGCCTTGCGGAAGACTACGACATGAATATATCGGTTGAGGGCCACGAATTACATGCAACTGTTAAAAACAGGCACGATTTTTCAAACTGGAACAATCAAATGAGCATATCTTTTAAGATATATGTTCCCCAGCAGGTAACTACAGATTTAAGAACCAGCGGCGGTGGTATCGAGCTTGATAACTTAAAAGGAAACGAAACCTTTACCACCAGCGGTGGTGGTTTGCGAATTGATAAGCTGTCAGGAATAATTCGCGGCCGCACATCGGGCGGAGGCATTGAGGTAAGCAATTCGAACGAAGATATTGATTTGACTACTAGTGGTGGTGGCATTACTGCAAGAAATTGCAGCGGAAAAATTAAGCTGGTGACATCAGGAGGTGGCTTGAGACTGGAAGATTTGAAAGGAAATATATACGCACATACCAGCGGCGGCGGCGTTGAAGGTAGTAACATTGAAGGTGAATTAGTTACGGGCACGTCAGGCGGGGGGATTGATTTGAGGCATATGAATTGCAGCCTGGATGCCGGCACCAGCGGCGGCAGTTTGTATGCACAAATGGATGGCGTTGGAAAATACCTGAAATTACATGCAAGTGGCGGAAATATTGATCTGCTGATTCCATCAAAACAAGGCCTCGACCTTAATTTAAATGCAGATTATATCAGCGACCATATATTGAGCGGCTTTAAAGGCGAGTGGGAAAAAAGGCACGTAACCGGAAGCATAAATGGCGGCGGCGTACCTGTTGATGCACATGCAAATGGTGATATAGATGTGAGATATAATAATTAAGAGAAAATATAGATAACCCTCGCGTCTTTGCGAGGCACGAAGCAATCCCCGACTTTATAGAGTGGATCAGATATTCCGCTCTGTAAAATTGGGGATTGTTTCTTTTTACCTTTTCAGTAATAACAGATTGTTCGACCATGTGCAATTAGAAGAGGGGGATGTCATGGTGAGCCCAGTCGAACCACAGCGAGCAAAGGCCTTTACACCATGCATCGGCAATTGCAAGGTAAACAATTAACCAAGTCTCCGCTGAGCATCCGTCAGCCCGCGCACCGTGGTTCGACGGGGCTCACCATGACACTTTTTTTATACCTGTAAATTGAAATTTAATTTGCAATCTTGAGCAAAAATCATTTACATGAAAATAGGGATATTCACCTATGGTACCCGTGGCGACGTACAACCTTATATCGCTTTGGCGTTAGAGCTTATAAAAAACGGGCATAAGATTATATTAGCAGCTCCCGAAAATTTCAAAGATTTTGTCGAAAGTTACGGCATAGAATTTCATTCCCTATATGGCAACGCTGAAGAAGGGATGAATTCACCTAAAGGACAGAGTGTACTTAAAACTGAAAATACCATCAAACTTGCGAAGTATTTTTTTAAGGTACTTTATTCCATCAGAGTTCCGTTACGGGCTAGCTATATCGAAGGGGTCAATAAAGTAGATTTTATAATTGCCAATACTGCAACACTTCCTATTGTGAGCGCGATAGCTGAAAAACAAAATAAAAGAATGGCGCTAACTTATTTTATGCCGCCGGTTATAGCTACCAGGGAATTCCCGTTAGGCGATTTCGACTTTTTAAATTTTCCGTTATATAACAAGTTAACTTATAAAATTGCACATCTTTTTTTCTGGAAGTTTTTAAAGAAGGAGATCAATGAATTCCGACAGGAGTTAGGTTTACCGGTATTGACAGAAAGTATCGTAGAGCATATTGATAAACAAAAACTGCTGGACTTGTATTGCGTAAGCCCCTCGCTCATTCCCCAACCAAAAGATTGGGATGGCAATCACAAAATTACCGGCTTTTTAACTATTCCGACCAACAAAAGAGAACAAACTTCTGTTGAGTTAACCCAATGGTTAGCCGAAGGTGGAAAGCCGGTTTATATTGGTTTTGGTAGCAACGGCGTTGGCAACACCGAAAAGTTTGTAAACATTGTAAAACAAATTTTAGATAAAACTAACGAGCGTATTTTATTCTGCACCGGTTGGGCATTGTATGCAGATTTACCCCAGCATAAAAATATGTTCGTCACAAAATATGTAAATCATGAAGATATTTTGCCAAAATGTAAAGTAGGAATTTTTCACGGTGGCGCCGGAACTTTAGCCGCAATGCTGCGAAATAATTTACCGGTAATTATTATATCATTTTATACCGACCAACCAACCTGGGGCAAAATTGTGCAAAAAATGAATTTAGGGGTCCATATCCCGGTGAAAAAGCTTAATGCAAGTAAAATGATTGATGCAATAAAAACCGTCCAATCAGAAGATATAAAGCAAGCTATTTTTAATATGGGAGCCAAAATAAGAAACGAAAATGGGGTTGAAAATGCAGTGGGTGAGATTGAACAATACTTTAAGAGATAGCATTGGCATCACCCCATTCCGAAAGGTTGAAGTGTGCTTTTACCACCAATGGTATCATACTTGAATAGGGTATTTTTTTTATTTCTTCCAACAATTCTTCTTCATTATTAACTGGCTGAATGGCGTCAATTATTTTGTCCGTAATGGCGTTGTTTATTTGAAAAAGTCTTTTTTCCTTGTCGATTTTACTTTCGAGGTCAAACAAATTTCTTATTTGTAAATCTTCTTCCTTGGTATTTCCACCCAAACGATACCAAACATGCATTTGTGTAGTAAGCACCACAGGTGTTGGGAAGATCATTCGGGAGGTATTTTTAGTATATTATCTACCATGTTAGGATCGCCGCCGCAGAGGATAACAAAGTCTTTCATTAAAGATTTTTCGAGATCATTGATGAACTTTTGCTTCATGATTTTAAATCCCTTTAATCCATTAGTTTCTTTGTAGACAATCAATAGTATTGCGGTTATCATAGTACAGTATAGCATTACTCTGATACCATTTTCACTGCGATTGATTAAATGACTGAAGTTTAATTCTTGCTTGAGAAATTTAAAAAAGACCTCAATATCCCATCTATGTTTATACATTTCTGTAATGTCCACAGCTTCCGCTTCTTTTATATTGGTTATAAAGGTAAGCTCTTCGCCGGTTTCTATGCGCACCGCTTCAATACACCTCACGGGATGAATAGCTCTTTTATGCTCTTCGCCAAATAAGTGGACAAATTGGTCGGTGTATATATTCAATGTGCCAGTCTGTACAATGCCTTTCAATTGATTAGGTGTTATTGGTTGCCGTTTGCTTTTTACACTAATCCTGGAAATAAAAGGGATGTTCTTTTCGGTAAACTCATCATAGGTTTTACGGGCAGTAATGCCTTTGTCGAAAATCCTGATTATAGTATGA
>DASXMZ010000445.1:0-1589 GCA_036495385.1 Mucilaginibacter sp.
TTCCGGATAAATATACCAAAGTGGTGAAAAAAGTCGCCCGTAAAATCCCGAGCCTTGTAAACAAATGACCGTGCCTCATGCCCGAAGTTTGAAAGATTTTGTTTCATGGAACTTAATTCGTCCTCAAAATTCTTTTTAAAACCCTGCAGATTTTGTTTTTCGCCTTTCATGGCCATACGGTCCGCGCGGCTTACCGCTTTCGGAACTACCATCCATAATATTATGTAAAGTATCAGCCCGGTACCACCGGCGAGAATGAAGATGGCAAACGCCAGCCTGATCCAAACGGTGTCGACGTCAAAATAACTGGCAATACCTGCGCAAACACCTGCAACCAGGTGATCGTCCGGGTCGCGGAAAAGCCTGCGGGTCCCCGAGCGGGCATCGCCAAACGGATTTTGGGCCGATTTGCTGTCGGCTTCCGCATTTTCAAAGTCGGCTACCGTTCCCATCTGTTCAATTACGGCGTTAACGTCCTGCTCAATAATAACCTGCTTGCTTTCTTTCGCAAGCATTTCCGAAAACATTTCGGCAATCCGGTTTTCGATATCAGTTGTTATTTCAAGGCTGTCGGCCGAGTTTGAGAAATGACGCTTTACATCCGTCATGTAATTTTTTAAAATTTCGTAGGCATCTTCCTCGATGTGGAACACAATGCCGTTTATATTGATGATAATCGTTTTATTCATGATGATTTCTTTTTTAGATATGAGATTTTAGATTTGAGATATGAGATTCCCCATTTGTTGTTAATTTGATTTTCGGCTTTCGGCTTTCGCCTTTCCCCTCTCATTTTCTGTCTCCAATGGCCGTTTGCACGGCAAATGCTAATTCCTCCCAGGTCTTATCCAGTTGTTCAAGCACGATCCTTCCTTCATCTGACAGGACATAATACTTTCTTGGGGGACCTGAGGTTGATTCAACCCAGTTATAAGTGAGCAATCCGTTATTTTTTAACCGGGTTAGCAGTGGATACAAAGTACCCTCAACAACAAGCAGTTGGGCCTTTTTGAGCTCAGCAATAATGTCTGAAGCGTAGGTTTCGCCCTTTGCTATAATGGAAAGTATGCAATACTCCAGTATTCCTTTCCGCATTTGGGTTTGTGTATTTTCAACAATCATACAGCAAAGATATATGTTTTAAATTGTATTATGCAATACATAGTACTATATTTTTTTAGCTAAGTCATTCGAAGTGTTAAAAATTTAACTTTTTTTAACTTTTTTAACAATTTATTTGGCTTTTTGATAAGCTAACACTACTTTTATAATTAATTAACTATTAACTGATCTTATTATTAACAAACATGAAAAAACTTCTACTAGTAAGTTTGTGCTTTCTGATGTTATGCATTACACAGGTATTCGCACAAAACCGTACAGTTACTGGTACGGTTACGGCCAAAGATGACGGCCTACCCATCCCGGGAGTATCAGTAAAAATAAAAGGAACCACTACTGGCGTTCAAACTGGTACAAATGGTAAGTTTACCATTAATGCCCCGGCAAACGCAACGCTGGTTTTTTCGTTCATTGGCTATACCACGCAGGAACGAGCCCTGGGTACAGCCTCGAACATCAACGTTGTT
>DASXMZ010000446.1:0-23331 GCA_036495385.1 Mucilaginibacter sp.
GCATAAGCTGATAATCTCTGATACAAAAGGACAGTTTCCTGGCATGTTAAAACAACATACTTTTGATGTAGTGATTGTAAACGGCCAGCACGGATCGGCCCCGGGAATTACCGCGAAAGCCGATAAGGTAGTTAAGTATACCGGCAAAGCGATGACGGTGAATTTATAGGCGTGCTTCGTTTCAATCCTTCCTCTAAAGAAAAGAATCCTCTGTTTTATGTAGAGACGCAATATTTTGCGTCTCTACATATATGCCGTACCTTTAACACAAATGATCTTCGATTTTAGGTTAAAAGTTTTTTACACGGTGGCTCAAAGGCTAAGCTTTACAAAAGCCGCTGCCGAATTGTTTATCACCCAGCCCGCCGTTACCAAACACATAAAAGAGTTGGAGCATCAATTAAATGTACAATTGTTTAGGCGCAACGGCAATAACATTGTTTTAACTACTGCCGGTAAGTTACTGCAGCAATATGCCGGCAAGATATTCCAAACCTATACGGACCTGGAAACAGAGTTGGCTCAGCTTAATAATCTGGAGGCAGGCATCTTACATATCGGCGCCAGCACTACAGTAGCTCAAACTATCCTGCCTAAAATACTTGCTTTATTTAAAAAAACTTATCCGGCAATAACTTTCACTTTTGCGCAGGGGAACACCGACCTTATCACCCAATTGGTATTGTCCGAAAAGATAGATATTGCCATAGTTGAGGGTGCAGCGCATTATCCCCAGATTGCTTATTCGCCTTTTGCCAAAGATGAAATTGTGCTGGTTACGAGGGCAAACAACCAATTATCGAAAAAAGCTGAAATCGCGCCAAAACAGCTGCTGAATATTCCCCTGGTACTCAGAGAAGCAGGCTCCGGCACACTCGACGTTATTTTCAACGCGCTTTCAAACGCAGGTATAAATCCTAAGGACCTGCAGATAGAAATCAGACTGGAAAGCAGTATCGCTATAAAACAGTATCTCCTATACTCAGAAACCGCTACATTTCTTTCCATCCAGTCTGTCATTAGCGAATTAAAGTACAATGAGTTAAGTATCATTGATATAAAAGGACTGGAAATTTTCCGCACCTTTCAATTTATACAGCTTCAGGGTAAAAACTCCAAACTCATTGATCTTTTCAAGCGTTTTTGCCTCGCCAACTATAACTTAAAGTAATCATACATTACTATTTATCATTGGCTTTAAGTTATATCAATAACGACCTTTAGGTTTAATTAATATAATCTAATGGAACAAATAACTACTGATATTTGCATTATAGGGGCTGGTCCCGTGGGTCTTTTTGCTGTTTTTGAAGCAGGCCTGCTAAAAATGCGCTGTCATTTAATTGATGTACTGCCCCAGGTTGGCGGGCAGCTCTCAGAAATATATCCCCAAAAACCAATATATGATATTCCGGGCTTTCCAACCATAAATGCGCAGGACCTTGTTAACGGCTTAATGGAGCAGATTGAACCCTTTAAACCCACCTTTTCATTGGGCGAAAGGGTAAATGAACTGGAGCAATTGGAAGACGGTTCTTTTATTACCCAAACCAGCGATGGCACTGAAGTACACAGCAAAGTGGTGGTGATTGCCGGCGGCCTTGGCTGTTTTGAACCGCGCAAACCGGCGATTGACAATCTTGAACAGTTTGAAGGTAAGGGTGTAGCCTATATGATCAAGAACCCGGAAGCCTATCGTGGCCGTAAAGTGGTGTTAGCAGGCGGCGGGGATTCCGCTTTGGACTGGACAATATTTTTAGCGGATATTGCCGAAGAAGTTACTTTGATACACAGAGGTGATACTTTTCGCGGTGCGCCGGACTCTGCTGAAAAAGTTTTTGACCTGGCTAAAGAGGGCCGCATTAACCTTATCCTTCAGGCACATATCAAATCCATTAACGGGAACGGACATTTACAGGAGGTTGAGGTAGTTGATCGAAATAATGAAGTGGCTGCAATTGCCGCAGATCATTTAATTCCGTTGTTTGGCCTTACCCCAAAACTTGGCCCTATTGCCGACTGGGGCTTAAATGTAGATAAGTCGGCCATTATGGTCGATACGGTTGATTACAGCACCAATGTGAAGGGTGTTTACGCCATCGGCGATATCAATATTTATCCCGGTAAGCTAAAACTCATCCTATGCGGGTTTCACGAAGCCGCACTAATGGCCCAAAGCGCATTCAAACTCGTTTATCCAGACCAAAAATTAAGTTTTAAATATACTACTGTTTACGGAGTAAGCGCGTTTTAGAATAAGGTGAAAGCTGAAAGGTTAAAGGTGAAAGGTAAAAAAAGTAAAAATTAAAGCCAACAGTGTAAAAAATGATCAATCTAATAATCGAAGACCGGAACGGGCATCGCGAACCGGTAGAAATACCCGAAGACATAAATCTGAGCCTGATGGAAGTATTAAAGGCTTCGGAGCATAACATCCTGGCTACCTGCGGTGGTATGGCGCTTTGTGCCACCTGTCATGTGCAGGTAGTTGAAGGGCCTGAACGATATTTTCATCCGTCAGATGCCGAACTTGATTTACTTGATACCCTTCCGGATGCTGGTTTTGATAGCCGCCTGGCTTGCCAATTAAGGATTAGTGAAGATATGGATGGGATGATATTTAAAATTAGGGCGGACGAATAGTGTCAGATTTGCGAAGTTTTGAAAACTTCGCAAATCTTTAAGAACGCTTTATATTGGAAAGTATCTCTTTTACCTGATATATAGAATCATGTCGCTAAGTTCCGCAGGATTATTTCTGCTTGCTTCGATACGTCCTATTCTATTTAAAACAAAGCTTTTAAGGATATCATTGGCTTCGGGAAGATTATTTTGTTTTTTCATTTTAGCGTTAAATATAAATGCTTGAATAGTCTTAACAATTCCCCATGGAAGACCCCACCAGCCTAACAAAGCCGATTTATTTATCGCAGCATTATTTTGTTTATCAAGACACTTTGGACAGCCAATTTTTATTTCCTTGCGATAGCTGGTCATAAAGATGAAACTAACAACTGTTCCAGTCATAGTTGCATTTAATTTGTCAATGTTCGAATTACAAAATGGACATGGAAGTCTTCTCAAAAGATCAGAATATTCTAACAAGGTTTTATCATCAATTTTTTGAAACTGAGCGTCAATGCTTTTTGTAATTTCTTGCGAAAGCCCCCGTTCCTTTATAATTTGTCTTAACAATTCTAATGCTTCAGGTCTAAGCCCGGTAGCTTCCTCCGTTGCTATACGAATCAATTTTTCGTCGGGAAAACTTTCATAGTTTTTTCGTAATTCTTCAATATTGGGTTCCATTTCAGTGATTTTAATTGGTTTAGGACTATCCTATGTAGATCCGTTTATGTGATGCAATATCTAAAAACTTTTGATCTTAATTAAAAACTGCAAGGAAAAATCTAAAATTGCCGATAAAAGTATTTTATTTGCACTTATATAAGCACTTATATAAATTGCGTCAATGAATCTGTATCAAAATCTTGGTTACCTGGTTTTGGGAAGCCGTTTAAGGCGGCTGAGCGAAAATATCCTGTCCGAAATTAACCGGGCCTATCAAAATGAAGGAATTGACTTTGATGCCAGCTGGTTTCCGGTATTTTACCTTTTGTCGAAAAATGATTCCCTTTCTATAAAAGAATTAAGCGAACAAATTGAGGTTTCTCACCCGGCGGCAAGCCAGCTTATTACTAATTTAAAAAACAGGAAACTGGTTACAAGTGCTACCTGTTCCGACGATGGCCGCAGGCAACTGATACAGTTAACTGAAAGCGGCAGAAAATTGCTGGAAACAATATTACCCGTTTGGGATACAATCATACTGGCGATGGAGGAGCTCGTTATTGATGAACCGAAATGCCGGGAGCTGCTACCATCCATTAGCGCTTTGGAAAATGCTTTCAGATCAGTGAACCTTGCCGATAGGATAAGTAATAAATTGACGATTGAACTTTATACGGAGAAATTATCACAATAAGAATCTAATTATACCAGTTCATTTAAAGTAACGATCGATGAAATCCCCTATTGAAATAATTGAAATCCTCAATAAAATTCTCAAGGAAAATGAGCCCTTCAGAACAGAGCTTATTGATGATTTTCAGAATGATTTTTTTAACGATGAAAGCGTTCGTGACGAAGCCCTTGAAATGATTGTGGGAGATATTGCATATGACTTAGACTTTTATGAACCAAATGAAGAATGGAGAAAACAGGATAGCAGTTTTTATGGTAATGAGAAGTTAGAAGAAATTATAAAACAAGGAATCATAAAAATCGAGAACTATAATAAAGCTTTTGAATAAATTTTGTAGCCCATGAACGTTGTTTTTAACTATGGCACCGACCATCTTACTATTGGCATTTGCCTGGATATTGCGAGTGGCAAAACCAGGGGCGTATTGAACAATATTGTAGCCGAAAGGGTACAAGCTTCATGGCGCGAGGTAAAGAAGATAGTACATAAACAAAATCCTGTTTACGGCATCAATACTGGCTTTGGCCCACTTTGCGATACACGGATTTCCGAGGAAGACACATCCCTGCTTCAAATTAATCTGCTTAAAAGCCATAGCGTTGGTGTTGGCAAACCCATCCCCCGGGAAATCGCCAAACTAATGCTGATTACCAAAGTACATGCACTTGCTCAAGGCTTTTCGGGCGTTTCGATGGAAACTTTAGAACGGATTATCTGGCACATAGACAACGACATCATACCCGTGGTGCCCGAAAAAGGTTCAGTGGGAGCCTCGGGCGACCTTGCTCCATTGGCACACCTGTTTTTACCGCTTATCGGTTTTGGTGAAGTTTTAGTAAAAGGCGAACCGCAACCGGCAGGAAAAATAATAACATCATATGGCTTGCGGCCATTGGTTTTAGGCCCTAAAGAGGGCCTTGCTTTAATAAATGGCACCCAATTTATACTGGCATTCGCCATAAAAGCGGTTCAGCGCTTGAATAATGCACTGAATACAGCCGACTTGGTGGGCGCTATGTCATTAGAGGGACTAATGGGTTCGGCCAGGCCGTTTGATGAAAAGCTTCACCGGCTGCGGCCCTACAAAGGCACAATACACGTTGCAAAACGACTTCTTACTTTGTTAAAAGATTCGGAAATATGCAATTCACACATTAATTGTGATAGGGTTCAGGATCCCTATTCATTACGCTGTATGCCGCAGGTACACGGCGCATCACGCAATGCATGGCTTCACCTAAAAGAGCTGACCGAAATTGAACTAAATTCGGTAACCGATAACCCTATTATTTTTAGCGCGGAAGATACCATCAGCGGGGGTAATTTCCACGGCCAGCCTTTAGCTCTTCCATTGGATTATGCTACCATCGCCACTGCAGAGTTAGGCAATATAGCCGACCGTCGTTGTTACCTGATGAGCGAGGGCCGGTACGGCTTACCAAAATTACTAACCAATAATGCTGGCCTGCATTCAGGACTTATGATACCACAGTACACAACAGCCGCATTGGTAACGGAAAATAAAACGTTATGTTTCCCTGCCAGCGCCGACAGTGTACCTACTTCGCTCGGACAGGAAGACCATGTTTCGATGGGCTCCATAAGCGGGCGCAAGCTGCATCAGGTAATTGATAACCTGGAATACATACAAGCTATTGAGCTACTCTATGCCGCGCAGGCTATGGATTTCAGGCGGCCACTAAAATCGACACCGGTTATTGAAGCTTGTCATCAACTTGTACGTGATCACGTACCTTTTATAACCGATGACCGCGTTTTTGCAGACGATATTAAACAATTACATCAAATCATTACCAGCGGCATCTTTCTTGCAACAGCAGATGAAGCAGCCATCAAACATCACATCAATTTGAACAATGACGAATTCGGAATTTATTAAAACTTATGCCAGGCACCCGGTATACAAAGCGCCGCGGGGAATGCAGTTGCATGCCAAAAGCTGGCAAACAGAAGCACCATTACGCATGCTGCTTAATAACCTCGATGGCCAGGTAGCCGAAAATCCGGATGAGTTGGTAGTATATGGCGGCATTGGCCAGGCTGCCCGCAACCCGGAATCTTTAAGAAAAATCATTGAGCTTTTGCTGGAACTTGATGAGGATCATTCCCTGCTGATTCAATCTGGTAAGCCGGTTGGTATTATCCGCAGTCATCCCGAAGCCCCACGTGTGCTTATTGCCAACAGTAACCTTGTACCCGCCTGGGCTACCTGGGACCATTTTAACGAATTACGTTCTAAAGGCCTGATGATGTATGGGCAAATGACTGCCGGAAGCTGGATATATATCGGCTCGCAGGGTATTTTACAGGGCACTTACGAAACATTTGCAGAGTGTGGTCGTCAACATTTTAATAACGATTTAGCAGGCAAACTAATTGTAAGTGCCGGATTAGGCGGAATGGGCGGCGCTCAGCCACTGGCTGCTACCATGGCGGGCGCTGTATTTTTAGGTGCCGATATAGATGAATCGCGGATACAAAAGCGGGTTGATACACAGTATATCGACCGGATGACTCATTCCTTTGAGGAAGCAGTATCATGGGTACAGGAAGCCATGCAGAACGGCGAAGCGCTGTCAGTGGGTCTGGTTTGCGATGCAGGGGATATGCTCGAGAAGTTATTATTCGCAAATATTATTCCTCACGTGCTGACGGATCAAACATCGGCACACGATCCGCTCAACGGATATATCCCGAATGGATTGTCGCTTACCTTAGCTTCAGTACTAAGAAAAACTGACCCGGCGGAGTATAAAAGATTATCGTTGGAAAGTATGGCCCGGCATGTCGGCCTTATGTTGCAAATGCAAAACCGGGGCGCTATAACTTTTGACTACGGCAATAACCTGCGCGAATTTGCGCGGCAAGGCGGTGAAGAAGATGCCTTTAACTTCCCCGGCTTCACCCCTGCTTATATTCGTCCGTTGTTTTGTGAAGGGAAAGGACCATTCCGTTGGGTAGCACTGTCTGGCGATCCCGAAGATATTTATACCACAGACCGCGCCCTGATGGAAGCGTTTCCCGAAAATAAACACTTGATTAACTGGCTGGAAAAAGCACGGCAAAAAATCTCTTTCCAGGGATTGCCTGCCCGGATCTGCTGGCTGGGCATGGGCGAGCGCGAAAAGGCTGGCCTGATCTTTAACGACCTGGTAAGAACCGGTAAAGTAAAAGGCCCGATAGTTATAGGCCGTGACCACCTTGATTGTGGTTCTGTGGCCTCGCCCAACAGGGAAACGGAATCAATGAAAGATGGCACAGATGCCGTATCCGACTGGCCACTGTTAAACCTGATGGCAAATACCGCGGGCGGCGCAACATGGGTTTCCTTTCATCACGGTGGTGGTGTAGGCATGGGCTATTCGCAGCACGCCGGCATGGTAGTTTTAGCCGATGGTACGGAACGCGCCGCCACGTGTTTAAAACGGGTGTTATACAACGACCCGGCAATGGGCATTTTCAGGCATAACGATGCCGGTTATGAAAAGGCCGAAGAATGGGCGGATAAGTTTAAATTGAAGGTTTGGTAGGTGTTCATGTTTTTCACATGAACGCTGATGAACATACATGAATACTTAATATTCAAATACTTGTGATTTTTAACTTTTTCATTTGCTGACAAGCGAGTGTCAGTATGTATTGTGAGGGATGTCATAGGTAGCCTCAGCCTGTCTTGAGTTTATCGAAGAACCATGGCGGGTAATTGCCTGTACGCCATGCACTGCCAGGGCTGGTTCAAATAATAGAAGTAAGTTTTTCCGGATCCTGCCGGGTATCAAAAATTGTGATGATTTCAATTACTGTATCTTTTTCAATAAAATACAGCATGTTATGTTTTGTGACCAAACACTTTTGTATTCGTTTTATATTATCAAAATAGGCATATATTCCCGGATTATTCGCTAACAAATCTGTCACTTTTTCAAAACGTTCAATAAAATTATCCTTTACTGCTTCTCCCCATTTGGAAGTTAGGTAATCGATTACGTTATTGAAGTCATTTACTGCAATTGCTGTTAAAACAACCTCTTTAGCCATTTAACTTATACCTTTCCCTGCCCATTTTAATTACTTCCTTTACAGGTGTAACCAAACCGGCATTTCCCTGGTCGATACTCTTTTGTATTTTTTCTTTTTGATAATCAGACAGCGAGTCCCACCCCTCTTCGGTTTCCTGGCCGTTAAAATAATTGACGAGCAAGCCGTAAATCTCCTTTAATTGATTAGGATCAGCATGGTCTATTTTATCATGTAATTCGGTTTTTATTGCTGCTTCATTCATATTTTTGATATTTCGTCATAACTTCTTTATGTGAAATCAGTTCGTTTCTGTCGGCCTGTGCCAAACCTTCTTCGATTTCGGCTTTTTCATCTTCACCGATTTCGTTCCACCAATCTGATTTTCCCATGTCTATAGGCATGTTATTTTTCAAAGCAATAAATTGCTCGATAACGTTTGGCTCTTCTACATCCGTTAACCATTTAATTAAGCTCAACTTTTCCGCCTGAATATCCATAGAGAAATTTCTTAATCAAATTTAACGATAAAAATCCTTATTGAATAAAATTAACAGGATGCGACTCCAGAAAGGGTATAGTAACAACCTCAATTAAATGTCCCTGCACCAGTTATCTTCCTATAAGGCTTACTAAAAAAATCGCCCACAACGGCGTTAAACTGGTCTTTATAAAAAATTGGTGTTGAATGCCCTGAATTTGGCAATATCCATAAGTAAGAATTGGGAATAGATTGTGATATCAGCATGGTGTGTTTTGGCCTTATCACATCATGGTCGCCGCCGATCACCAAAGTGGGGCAGGTTATCGTACGCAATTGCTCGATCGTTATATGAGGTTCAAACGAGAGCAGGTGAAGCAATTTTAGTTCATTTTTTAATTGCGGAGAAGGTGTTTTCATTTTTTTAAGTGAATCTTTAACCATCATGTTTGCCTTAAAGGCCCAGTTATAGGCAAAAGTATCCACTGCGGTGGTATCCGGCCAAAGGTTAGCACCGGTTACAGCCAGTTTTTTTACCTTGTCGGGATGGCGTATAGCCAGTAGCAGGCCATTGATGCCGCCGTCGCTCCAGCCGATAACGTAGCACGATTTTAAATGTAAATTATCCAGCAAAGCATTTAAGTCGTCCGTCATCATCTCATAACTTAATGAATCTGCCGCATCAATTGATTTCCCTTGTGCCCTGCTATCGGCAATAACTACCTGGTAATTTTTAGCAAAATAAGGTATCTGATATAAAAAGTTATTAATAGAACCGCCATTGCCGTGGATTATTAGCAAGGGTTCGCCTTTACCATAAGTTTCATAGTACATTTTAAAGCCGCGGATATCCGCGTATTTGCCAACTGCCGGGTTGCGGCCATACATGGTGGTATCAAATGGGGACTTTTGTGCATAGCTGAATTGAACAAAAGCAATTAGTAACAGGAATGTGATTTTAAAGTTCATGGCTGGTTTTTTTATAAAAATAGGAAAAAAAGGAAGGATCAATCTTATTTCAACTCCAAATCACTGCGCACAGGATAGTGATCCGATAATTTTTTTTCGATGATTGTATAGTTTTTAATATCAAATTGCGGTGTGGTCATGATGTAATCAATTTGAAAATTAGGGAAGTCGCCATTATAAGTACGGCCAAAACCGACGCCCTTTTCATGAAAGGCATTTTTTAGACCTCTGCTCATTTCGTTTACCGCGTACGATGACGGAGTGTCATTAAAATCACCGGCAATGATGTAAGGATAAGGGCATTGTGCAGCATGTTCTTTTATTTTAGTTACCTGCGAGCTCCTTTTTATAAAAGCATTCTTCAGTTTGGTTCCCACACGACGGGTTAAAAAAATGTCACTTTTCCCGTCGTTCGAAGTTCCGTTTATGTACTTATAGTCCTCGGGATCAAAACCTATTGACCGCAAGTGAACACTGTATACCCGGAATCTCTGATCTCCTTTTTCTAAATCGACATAAATACAGGCATTTACACTCAACCTGTCAGAGATTGGTATTATTCCATGATCAATTATCGGGTACTTTGAAAAAATTGCTATCCCAATAGCTTCCTCCTTGTTAAAAAGTATGGGTTCGAAATAATAATGGTCAGACGCCATGATCTTTAAAATAGAATCACGCATATCGTACACTCCGTGTACACGGGTAAAAAACTCCTGTATCCCGATAATATCCGGCTGCTGGTTGTTTATTATTTGCAATATCTCCCGTTTGGTAGAAACATCGTTCTTTGAGCCGTAACGTTTAAAATTATGAACGTTATAGGTCATCATTCTTATAATGTTCCCGCTCTTTACAGCTGGATCGGCTGTTCTTTTACGAAAGCCTATGCTGTTATTCAACACCTTCCATCCGCAGGCGATACATATAACGGACAATAAAAAATACAATTTCTTTCGCAGAAGCCAATATATAATCATGATAACATTGGCTACCAGCAAAAACGGGTATGCTAATCCAAAAAAGGCAATGAGCCATACTTTTTGGGGATCAGCTGTGGGGGCGAGATAACTTATTAAGATTGCGAGGCACAGAAAGCAGTTTAACCACCAGATGACTTTATCAATTAAGGATAGTTTTTTTTTAGCCCTCATTATTATTGCTCGCGCGGAATAGTATTTCCTTTTCCTGTTTACTCAGGCTATCATATCCCGATTTGGAAATTTTGTCTAATATAAAATCTATTTCCTCCTGTCGTGGTGCGCCCGAAGAATTTTTTGAAGAATTTTTTGAAACGACTTTCAATTTTGACTTCGACTTAAATATATTGCGTATAGCGCCAATCCAGTCATTGCCTTTTTGCAATTGTTTCACATATACAAATCCCAGCCAGGCGCCGCCAAGGTGTGATATTTCGCCGCCGGCATTGGGCCCGACTATTCCAAGGAAATCAATAATTACGAAAAACAACGCCAGCCATTTTAATTTTACAGGGCCGATGAGTATTAAAGACAAGGAATAATTAGGCAACAAAGTAGCGGTAGCAACGATGATGGCCATCACACCTGCCGAGGCGCCAACCAGCGTACTATAATAAGCTGCGTGAGACTGTGTAAAGAACGGGAAGATGTTATAACTCACAACATATAGTATAGCACCTGCCAGGCCGCCCATTATGTACAATCCTAAAGTGCGTTTTTTGCCCAGGTATTCTTCAAAAAGCTGTCCCATCCAATACAGCCATAACATATTAAAAAGGATATGGAATACACCGGCATGCATAAACATATAAGTAAGCGGTGTCCAGAATCGGGTTTCCAATTTTGGCAGATATGCCGGTAACTGAAGATAATCAGCACTGTAGGTATCGATAAATTTACTAGTGAATAAAAATGTCTCCAGAGTGCCGGCCACGTTGATCACCAAATAAACAGCAATATTAATACCGATCAACAGGTTTAATTTACTGCCTGAGTGGAGCATTTTGTATTGTATATCTTTCCAGAGGGTACTCATAAAACTTTAATTGATCTATTTTAGACAACTTAATTTTTTAAAAAAAGTTGCTACAATTTTCTGATTTTACAATGCGCAAACAACAAATATTACTTTTGCTGTTTTTGCCTCACTAATTACGATAGAAGGACTATAAGAATCCTCTTAGCCGTTCGCAAATACATTTGACTAACAGTATTTTGTAAAATTGTACCTAAACAAAAATAATATTTTTTCGGGACTAAAATGTAAGCAGTTTGTTGCAATAAATACATTTTTTAATAAAAATCACACGGTATTTACAGGCGCCAGGCTTTCACAACTATAAATCCCAGGAGAGCCCCTCCGATGTGAGCAAAATGGGCAACATTATCGCCTCCAAATTGTCCGACACCTAAAAATATTTCCATTACTACGTAAATTGGTATAATGTATTTCGCCTTAACAGGAACGGGAATAAATAATATCATGAGTTCCATATTGGGGTACAACATGCCAAATGCAACCAATAAGCCAAAAATTGCACCGGAGGCTCCCACTATCGGGGTAGAATAAATGTCTTTTAATTTGGCAAGGCTTGCGGGATCAACAGTAATTGCATCATTAGAAGATACGATGAAACTTCCGATAAGAGAATGCACTTCAATAGCTTGTACAAGCATCTGAAATGCAATAGCGCCAATACCGCAAATAAAATAAAGGTTGAAAAAACGTTTGGGCCCAACCGAATATTCAAGAATTGGCCCAAATGAAAATAATGCGAACATATTAAAAAGTATATGTGTCCAACCTCCATGTATAAACATGTAAGTTATTATTTGCCAGGCCCTGAAATATGGCGAATTAAAATAAAACACGCCTAAGTTCTCGACTACCAATCTAGCGTAATCGCTTTCGCTCAATACAATGAAAGGAACAAAACAAAGGAGATTGATGATTAGCAGGTTTTTTACAACCGGTGTGATATTGGAAAAAGGTGATTGCCTGTATGCGCTCATATAAAAATTGTTATCGTGGTGTTATTTATCAAATCGTTCTAATAGTTCGTTTAGTGTAAATGTAGTTATTACCAGTTTACCATTTAATGCCACATTGGGCATTTCGCAGGCAAAAAGCTGATCGATCAGCAGGTTCATTTCTTCTAATGACATCTTTGCGCCCGCTTTCGTTGCAGCATTGCGCGCTAATGATCTTGCCAGGCTGTCGCGCTTATCCAGCTTTAAAATGGACTGGTTATTTTTAAACCCCTCTAATAACTGTTCAAGTAATTCATTTTCAGATGCGTTATTCAAATCAGCAGGGATACCCTCAACTACAACAGTATTTTTCCCAAACTCGCGTATATCAAAACCCAGGGCACGAATATCGGGTAAAAGTTCTTTTAATAGTTCAAAGTCGGCGCTATTTAATGTAACGGATTGTGGAAACAGGCTTTGCTGGCTCACCCCCGAGTGGTTTTGCAGCTGCTGTAAAAAACGTTCATATAAAATACGCTCATGTGCAGCCTGCTGGTTTATCATCATAAAACCCGACTTTATCTGCGACAGGATAAACCGGTTATGCACCTGGAAAAGCTGCCGTTCGCTTGGCTTGTTAATTTCCTGTTCATCTGCAGTAATACTTTTTTCACTGTGGATAGGATGCTGAATCGTGATCTCTCTTTTACTTATCTCGTAAAGGGTGTCCCAGTTTTGCGGTATGGGCGAACTCCGGTGTTCATCGCTGTTCCGCAAAAAAGGAATTTCCCGCTCCGTCGTCCTCTCAGCATTAAAGGGATTAAAATCAGGATTAAAAGAAATAGTCGGCGCAACTATTTCTTCAAATGGCTTTGGTGTAACTAAATGCTCAATGCTGTTTTCCTGGTCAAAATCCAGGCTTGGCGTAATATTGTATCTTCCCAGCGAGCGTTTTACCGCTGCGCGGATTATGGCGTATATCGCTTTCTCGTCCTGGTATTTTATTTCTGTTTTGGTGGGATGAACATTGATGTCAATTTTAGCAGGGTCGATATCAATAAAAAGAACGTATAGCGGAAAGGTATCGTCCGGCAGCAACTCATAAAAAGCGGTTAACACCGCGTGGTTCAGATAGGCATCCCTTATAAAACGGTTATTTACAAAAAAGAACTGTTCGCCCCGCGTTTTACGGGCAAACTCGGGTTTGCCCACAAAACCATGAAATTTAATGATCGAAGTATCCTCTTCTACCGGCACCAGGCGCTGATTATAATTATTGCCGAACAAATGGATAATTCGCTGTTTAAGTGTAGCCGGCGGCAAATGATAAACCTCCTGCCCATCGTGGTGAAGGCTAAAAAAAACCTGGGGATTAGCCAATGCAACACGCTGAAATTCGTCAATAACATGGCGCATTTCCACAGGGTTACTTTTTAAAAAGTTCCGGCGGGCGGGGATATTAAAAAATAGATTTTTAATCGAGATAGAAGTACCCGTATTGGTCATGCAGGCTTCCTGGCTTAAAACTTCTGAGCCTTCAATAAAAATACACGTCCCCAGTTCATCCTCATGCCGCCTTGTTTTCAGCTCAACGTGAGCAATCGCGGCTATGGAAGCCAGCGCTTCTCCCCTGAAGCCCATGGTACGGATGGCGAAAAGATCTTCGGCCTTTTTTATTTTGGATGTTGCGTGGCGCTCAAAACTCATGCGGGCATCGGTGAGGCTCATGCCGCAACCGTTGTCTATCACCTGTATTAATGACTTACCGGCGTCTTTGAGTATCAATTGAATTTTGTCAGCACCCGCATCAATCGCGTTTTCGATCAATTCTTTTACGGCTGATGCTGGCCGCTGCACTACTTCGCCCGCGGCAATCTGGTTGGCAACGGCATCCGGTAAAAGCTGAATAATATCTGACATTTTGTAAAGACTCCCTTGCCCGTTAACTAACGGATCCTTTTCGCCGCTAAATTAATTATTTGCAATCATAACTTTATGTATTTGATTTTGTATATAGTTTTGTAGTTTACGGCTTTTTAAGACAAATATCTATGAAAAAAATCTTACCCCTGTTTTTTCTCCTGGCCGTTGCCTGCAAAAAAAATGAATACAATGCCGATCTCCTTGTGAAAAATGCATTGGTCTATACCGTTGACAATCATTTCAGTAAAGCAGATGCATTTGTTGTAAATGCCGGCAAAATCATCGCCGTTGGCAAAGGCGACACCCTGGAAGACCAATTTAACGCACGCACAGTAATTGATGCAGGAGGCAAACCCGTTTATCCCGGCTTTATTGATGCGCACGCCCATTTTTATAATTATGGGTTGAGTTTACAGGAAGTTGATCTGGATAAAACCAACAGCTGGCAAGATGTTATTGATTCGGTAAATACTTATGCGCGCAGGAATACTGACGGATGGGTAATAGGGCGTGGATGGGATCAAAATAAATGGAAAACCAAACAATTCCCTAACAAGGCAAAGCTGGATTCCATGTTCCCCATAAGGCCTGTAATGTTAAGCCGGATTGATGGGCACGCTGTTATTGTTAACCAGGCAGCATTAAATATTGCCGGCGTTAAACCTGGGCAATCAATAGCCGGAGGGAAAATCGAAACAATTAATGGTAAACTTACGGGCATACTGGTTGATAACGCACAAGGGCTTGTTCAGCATAAAATACCTCCGCCAACCGACCAGGTGACGGAGTCGGCGCTTTTAGGTGCACAGGGAAATTGTTTCGCTGTAGGCTTAACGACCGTTGATGATTGCGGCCTTCCGTATACAATGGTTAGCACCATAGCAGAATTGCAGCACAAAGGCGCTTTAAAAATGCGCATGTATGTAATGTTATCCGACAACCCCGATAATTATGCTTATTTATTTAAACGGGGCGTATACAAAACCCCGGGCCTGCATGTGCGCGCATTTAAAGTTTATGCCGATGGCGCATTAGGCTCAAGGGGAGCTTGTTTATTGAAACCTTATTCGGATCAAAAAAATTGGAAAGGGTTTTTACTAAGCAGCCAGCAGCATTTCCGGGATGTTGCCCAAAAACTCGCTGACAAGGGTTTCCAAATGTGTACACATGCCATCGGGGATTCGGCAAACAGGGTGATGTTAAAAATTTATGCCAGCGTATTAAAAGGGAAAAACGACCGCCGGTGGCGCATTGAACATGCCCAGGTATTATCGCCTGATGATATTAACTACTTTGGGCGTTTCAATATTATTCCTTCTGTACAACCCACTCACGCCACGTCAGATATGTATTGGGCTGGCACCCGCTTGGGTAAACAACGTTTAAAATCTGCCTATGCTTATAAACAATTGCTTGAACAAAATGGGTGGATTCCTCTGGGAACAGATTTCCCTGTAGAAAATATAAATCCAATGTATACGTTTTATGCTGCTGTGGAGCGCAAGGATTTGAAAGGTTATCCTGCCGACGGTTTCCAGATGGAGAATGCGCTAAACAGGAAAGAAGCTTTAATGGGTATCACCATTTGGGCAGCAAAAGCAAATTTTGAAGAAAAGGAAAAAGGAAGCATAGAACCGGGTAAATACGCCGACTTTGTAATACTTGATAAGGATATTATGAAAATTAATGGTGCTGAATTGCCAAATGTCAAAGTGCTAAAAACATTTATAAATGGAGAAAAGGTTTATGAGAGAAAGTAAGTGGCGGTTTTACACTTTAATTTTGTTTGTATTTATATTATTTAATTCTGCATGCGCACAAAATCCCCCCTTTACTGGTCAGGCTTACGTTACTGAAGAAAAACTGGATGAGCAATCTACGGTATTGTTAAACAATGGCGCTTACTTAATTCCGATGCAAAACCTTGATAAGCAAAGAATAGCCAGTATCCATTTTACAAATACATATGCAGCCAATTTTGACAGTTTGCTGAATAAATATGCAAAGGTGACGACGTTTAACGGAAATGAATACACCGGCATAAAAAGCACAGATGATCTTTCGTCGGATCTGAAATGGTACAATACGCTGATTGTTCAGCTAAACGAAACAGATCTCAGTAATCCGCTGATTATCAATTTCATCAACAGCAATCAAAGAATAAAAAATGTAATTGTTGCCTTGTTTGGCAGCAGCAATGCATTAGTTAAGTTGAATAATGTTAGCGTACCGATTATCTGGGCTTCGAGGACAACGCCTGTCTCCGCATTTTTTAGTGCACAGGCCATATTTGGAGGTGTTGCTATCACACAAAAATTGAACAAGACTTTATCCCCGGCATACCGGACAAATATGGGTTTTACGACTGTAAAAACGAGACTACAGTATACCGTTCCCGAAGATGCCGGAATAAACACAGATAACCTTATCAACATAGATAATATAGCGACAGAAGCAATACTGAATCAGGCAACACCCGGATGCGTGGTTTTAGTGGCTAAAGACGGCAAGGTGATATTTAACAAGGCTTATGGTTATCATACCTATGATAAAACTTTGCCTGATAAACTGACCGATATTTTTGACGTAGCCTCCATGACTAAAGTATCGGCCACTACCATGGAGTCAATGCAGCTTTATGATCAGGGCAAGTTAAACCTTGATTCTACTGTTGGCTATTATCTTCCGCTTGCCCGTAAAACAAATAAAAATGATTTACACGTTCGTGAGGTATTGGAACACCAGGCAGGCTTAATCCCCGATATCCCAACCTTAACGGCAATAGTACCTACCGATTATAGTTCCGATTCGTCGGCTGCTTTCCCAACCAAAGTTAACGACGGGTATTATTTACGAAAGAATTATTTTAAAGATGTGATGTGGCCCGAAATGCTGAACTCGCCGCTAAAAACGAGAGGGCAATATGTTTACAGCGACCTGAGCATGTGCTTTATGCAGCAAATAATAGAAACGCTTACTACCATACCCGAAAATATATATGTGCAGCAGCAGTTCTATAATCCGTTGGGCATGCAAACAGCGGGGTTCTTGCCGCTATACCGCTTCCCGCCTACTCAAATAATACCAACGGAAAACGACCAGGTTTATCGTCATGCTTTGCTTGTTGGCTACGTACATGACCCCACAGCAGCGTTGATGGGTGGTGTCGCCGGTCATGCAGGTTTATTCGCGAATGCTAATGATATAGCTATATTATACCAGATGATGTTAAACCGCGGCAGCTACGGTGGTGTTCTGTACATCAAGCCCGAAACGATCGATTTGTTTACCGCCAAACAATCGGATGTTAGTCGCCGTGGTTTAGGTTTTGACCGGTGGGATCCTATTGCTGATCATAAATATCCGTCGGAGCTGGCATCGCCACAAACCTATGGACATACCGGCTTTACCGGCACGTGTGTTTGGGTTGATCCCAAGTACAACCTGGTGTATGTATTTCTATCCAATCGGGTAAACCCTGACGTTGGCAATAAGTTAGGCAGCCTAAATATCAGGCCGCGGATACAGGATGTAGTTTACCAGGCGATACAGAAAGGGCTTTGATTATTTCGGATTTCGGATGTTCGATTTCGGAATTAGGATATTTATATATTGTTTAAATTTGATTAACTAAAAATCCGACATCGAAATTCCGAAATCCGAAATGAACTACTATACCATTGAACCTCCAATCTCGCTAAAACCCTACGTAAGGTGTTTTTGGGTATTGGAGCATGAGATGGGGCCGGATGAGCAATCTTACGTATATCGGTCAATAGCGGATGGCTGTGTGGAAATGGTTTTTCATTACCGGGCTACTTTTGATGAGCTTGTTGCATCGGGCCAACCCCATAACTGGCAATCAGGTATTCACTTTCAATCAAATCAATACCGGAGGTTCGAAACCACACAAAGCTTTGGGATTTTCGGCGCCTACATTTATCCATTTGCTGTGCCTTATTTTTTTAAGGTACCCTCAGAAGAAACCAGCAATGAGATGCTGGATCTGGATATATTTTTAGGTGGCAACGAAGGCAAAGAGCTGGAGGAAAAAATAATGATGGCCCCTAATAACCATCAAAGGGCTGAAATATTGACCGCTTTTCTCGAAACCAAATTGACCAACAGGCTTTTACAGCACAATAATATTGTTTGCGCCATTAAACATGTTATCCATTCAAAACAATCCGATTCTGTTGCACAGCTCGCGGATAAATTTAACCTCTCAGTGAGGCAGTTCGACCGTAAGTTTAAAGAGTATGCCGGATTTAGTCCTAAAACCTATTTAAGACTGGTGCGGTTGCACAATGCCACTCAACAGTACGGAACCGATAAACCGCTCACACAAATAGCACTCGAATGTGGCTATTATGATCAGTCGCATTTTATTCATGATGTAAAGGCCTTTACAGGATACCATCCTTCTTTCTATTTTTCAGGGAATGCAGAGGGAACAGAATATCGATACACCTAAATGTCTTGTTTTTACAATTCAGGAAGCAGTCATTGCGTTATTTTTGGTTAAAAATCAAATCGTATGAAAACAGTCAAAATTCCTGAGGGCTATCCACGTGTGATGCCTTATCTTATTGTTGAAAACGCAGCGGGCTTTCTTGATTTTACTCAAAAAGTCCTTGGTGCCGAAGTGAAATTTAAAGAGATGCGTGATGAAAAATTGATCATGCATGCTGAAGTGAGCTTTGGAGACAGCGTGATTATGTTCGCCGACGCAACTGAACAACATAAGCCTCAATCAGCTGGCCTTTTTATTTATGTTGATGATTGCGATGCAGTTTACAAAAAGGCTCTTGAAAATGGCGCTACAGTTGTCACCGAACCTGGTGATCAAAGTTACGGACGAAGCGCGGGTATAAAAGATGCTTTCGGCATAACATGGTGGATAACTTCTTTATAATTTCGGATTTACGATTTCGGATTTGGTAAAATTTGAGAGTGCGAGGCACAAAGCAATCGCGAACTTGCCCTGCCGCCCTGTATAGTATGCGATTGCTTCGTGCCTCGCAATGACAAGTTTTTTTAACACTAATAAATCCGAAATCGAAATTCCGAAATCCGAAATCAAAGAAATATCTTTGAACCTTAATGAATGGAAAACATCTGCTGCTTGCTTTATTTCTCATAACCTGCCAATTATCTGCAAGGGCAAATTTTAATTTTGATGCAAATTGTATTGATGCTTACAAAGCTGCTTTCGGGTTTAGGATAAACGAAGCGAAAATGCTTGTCCAAAAAGAAAGACAGCAAAATCCTCAAAACGGGATTATCATTTTATTGGATAATTACATTGATTACTTTAGCCTGTTAGCATCCGAAAATAAAGCAGACTACGAACGATTAAAAGATAAAAAGTCGGACAGGGTTTCGGCTTTGGAAGACAACGACAAGAACTCGCCATATTATCTTTTTTGCCAGGCCGAAATTTATTTACAATGGGGTCAGTTAAAAGGACGGTTCGGCGATTATTTCTCCTCCTCAATGGACATAAAAAAGGCTTATAACTTATTGAAGGAGAACTCGGAAAAATACCCCGACTTTTTGCCCGATCAAAAAAGCCTGGGCTTAATAAACGTCATATTCGGTGCAGTTCCATCAAATTTGAAATCGATAAGTCGTTTTTTGGGATTGACCGGTAATGTACAAACCGGTATAAAACAACTGGAAAACCTTTGGGTTGCGTTGCCAAAATCCAGGTATAGCTTTTACAGGGACGAAGTGGCCTTCTTTCTGTGCAACATTGACATCGATATCCTGCATAACCAAAACAACTATGCCAAATTAATTCCTTATTTATCCGCAATGGATGGCAATAGTTTGTTAAAAGTTTATTTGCAGGGCTATGCTGCTTACAAAACAGGGCACAACGACGAGGCCATTGCCTTCCTTGAGGGCGCGCCAAAATCAACTCAATATATTGACGCCCCCAGTATAGCCTATCTTTTAGGAAACGCTAAACTAAACCGCATGGACACCGATGCGCGTGTTTATTTATCCGAATACATCAAAGACTATCAAGGAACTAATTATATAAAAGACACTTATTTAAAGCTGGCCTATTATTATTTATTACAAAATGACACTGAGAAATATCTCTACTATATAAAGCTGGTAAAAAGTAAAGGATACGCGGATAATGAAAAAGACAAACAGGCACTAAGGGAAGCCAATGACGAAAAACCGGATATCGACCTTTTAAAAACCAGGTTCTACTTCGATGGTGGATATTATAGTAAAGCGCTAGCGCAAATAAAAAACAAAGATATAAACGGCTTTAAATTATTGCGGGATAAAACGGAGTTCTACTACAGGCTGGGTCGCATATACGATAAAACCGGAAAATTTACCGACGCGGTAACCAACTATCAAAGGGCGATTAATTTAGGAAAAACAACTAAATATTATTTTGCCGCAAATGCTGCACTTAGGGTGGGAAACATTTTTGAACAAAAGAAAGATTTCGATAAAGCCGCTTATTATTACAACCAGGCGTTATCCATGAAAGACCATGAGTACCAGAGCAGTATTGATAACGATGCTAAAGAAGGTTTGAAACGGATAAACAGATAGATTTTAATCCCCCGGCTCTTTAGTGAAGCGTATATTATTTTTTATAGCCTGCAGGTGGTGTTTATTTACTTTTTCCTTTAGCGTTTCAAAGTCAAAATCATGATTGGTACCGCAATCCAGCATATTGAAATATACTGATGGCTTAGTACTTTCAAAATATTCCATTACGACGCTGCACCATATTAGTTGGCAATTACCTTCAATTTTGGGAACGATATGAGAAAGGCCGTCTTTAAATTCGATGTGCCTGATATGGGCCGATTCTAAATTCCCTTGAGGATAATAAAGCAGCAGGTTGCCTGGCTCGGATAAAATTTCGGCTGCATAGCTTAAACTTTCTTCCATACTTGGTGATCCTGGCACTATAGAAAAGGCACCGATGTACTTTAGCCACCAGTGTTTTTGCATCTGCTTTTTTAACGACATGATATAGAAACCGGTTAGTGTTTGCCTTTTATGAATGCCGTTAAGACTCAAATAAATGGCAAGGAAGCCATCCAAAAAGCTAAAATGATTACACATTAAAATATAGGAATGCCCGGGTTTTACAGGTATTTCGTTGATGATCATTTTATTAAAACGCCGCCCTATGAACCAGCTTGTTATTATTGCTGACCATTCAAGAACAACGTTTGGAAGTGGTTTTGCTTTAATGATCATAACAAAAGGTCGCTCAGTTTAGAAACGAAATTAGCGTTAATCATTTCGTGATTTTCATCCAAAATAATTACGTGGGCCTGGTTCAACTTTTTAATAAATGCATTCCCGATTTTCGGTGGATACATCATATCATGTTTGCCAAATATAAAGATGCTTTTTATGTTTTTTTCTGTGAGCACCTGCAATAGCCTGGTTTCATTGGTTTCTAAAAAACGCAGGTAAGTAAAACAGGCATAAAAATTAAACCGCAGCTGGGGAGTGCCAAATTCTTTGGATAGTATTTCGTAACCAACCTTATCTAAAAACCTGAATTTTTTACCCAGCTTAAGCATGGTGATCAGGGCCTTTTTGCTTAACGTTAATTTTTCCAGGATTTTATTGCCGGTTTTGTTTTTACTAAAGTAGGTAATAAGCGTACCCGGATTTAAACACGAAGGCGCTAAAACGATATATTCATCAATTCTATCAGCCAGTTCCTCTATTGCTGCAGTTGCGTAATGTGAACCCATTGAATATCCTATTACCGAAAAACGGTCTATTTGCTCGTGTTTACAAAAGTCGGAAACAAGGCCGGCCAGCTCCTTTTTGCTTATACCTTTTTTCACTGTTGCCAGCGTCTGATCTTTTAATTCGGTTTCTTTATGAAAGAAGAGATCGAAACCATAAAAGGTGTATTTTGCACCCAGCAGAGCATGTTCGAACAGCTTAAATTGCTTGCCGTGCATTCCATAACCGTGAAAGCATAGCATTTTTTGCTCACCCTTGCCAAATTTGTAATAATGCAGGTTAACCAAAGAGTTCTCAAAATAATGCTCGGTCATACTGGTTACAGGTTTACCTTAATAAAAGCTGCCGACCAAACATAATCTCCGTCATGGGAGATCGTTAAGCTGATATTAAATTTGCCGGGATTCTGGTGAAAAATTACATGCGGACGTCCCGCAATCTTCTCACGGATGATTTCTATTTTTTTCCAGGATATAGCGGTCGGATCAAGCTGTTTGAGTGCCTTATAAACAGCCTCTTTTGCCGCCCAGGTTGATGCATAGCGCATCATAGCATCGTCAAATAAGTCGCAATAGGCCATCTCGTCCTTTGTGTAAACCTTGTTTTTAAACAATTCATTGAACGACGTCTTAAAATCGGGTACAAAAACAAGGTCGTTACCTATCGCAAAATCTTTGTCGGTTATTAAATTATCAAACGTTTTTTCAATATCATTCCTCATCAACTGCCACTCCCATTATATTAAAACCGCCATCAACAAAATGAATATTCCCGGTGACTTTTTTCGAGAGATCCGAAAAATAATAAAGTGCGGTATCGCCAACATCCCCTGCATCAATATTCCCCAGAGGCGCTGTAAGTTTGCCCGATTTTCTCAGTTTGCGCACGCCGCTTATTCCGGCGGATGATGTAGTCATCACCAGCCCGGCAGAAACGGCGTTCACTCTCACATTCATATGCCTGAAATAACTTGCCAGGTACAACACAATGTTTTCCAGGGCAGCCTTGTTAATACCCATGCCTGCATAACCGGGTACTACCCGTTGCGAACCATTATAAGTGAGTGTTAAAATAGAAGCGTTTTTAGCCAAAAGCTTTTTCGCCGCCCGCGCTATTCTCAGCAAGGAATAGGCACTGATATTAAAAGAATCCATCAGATCCTCGAACGGAATATCGATATAAGCAGGCGCAGGCTCGTTGCTCCCGGGAATACTGTAACACAAAACGTTCTGACT
>DASXMZ010000447.1:0-7298 GCA_036495385.1 Mucilaginibacter sp.
GCTATTCTGATTACCGCAACACGGCGGCTCAAAATAACTTGACCAAATTGTACGATGCCCAGGATAATTTCATAAGTCAAACCAATACCTTATTGCAGCAACATCGCCGGTTAAACATTTATGAGGCAAAAGTGGATTACACACAGCCTTTAAAAAACAATGGTCACCTGGATGCTGGGTGGAAATCGAGCTATGTTAAGTCGGACAATAAAAATATCTATTATGATCAAACCGGCGGAATGGATGTAATTGATTCTACACAAAGCGATTATTCCCTCAATACCGAAAATATTAACGCCGCATACATCAATATAAATAAATCCTACGCAAAGTTAAAGGTACAGGGAGGTTTACGTGCAGAACAAACTGTTACCAAAGGCACGCAATTGTTTACCGGCCAGTCTATTGAGCAAAATTATTTACAATTGTTCCCATCACTATTTTTTGATTATAAAGCAGATGATCAAAATGGCTTTAATTTAAAACTAGGTCGAAGAATTGACAGGGCCGCTTACTCGGAAATGATTCCTTTCAGACGGGCACAAACCCCTACCCTATTTTTCCAGGGTAATCCCAATTTGATGCCGCAGCTTTCATGGCATGGTGAATTTACGTGGAGCTATCAGAGCGCATTTTTTGTCACTTTTAACTACGATATTTATCATAACTACATCCGCACCTTGCCGTTTTTAGATGCCAATAAGGTTACCATAACCCGAAGGCCGATTAACGTACAGGGCGCACATTCCTGGGAAGCAGACTTTACCTATTCAAAGAAAATTGTCAACTGGTGGTCTACAGATAATACCTTGTCAGTTTACCAAAACGCTTTTAATGGCACTGCAAATGGTTTCAGCCTTGATAACAGCGGAATACCGTCCGTTTATTTAACCACAACCAACAATTTTGTGCTCGGCAAAAAAACGTCTGCTGAATGCGACTTTGAATATAACTCCAAGCGGCAATTTGTAACCTCAAGATTTGGCGCTTATTCAATTCTCAGTTTTGGATTGAAACAATTGATATGGGACGACAGGGGCAGTATTACCGTCAACGCACATAACGTTTTACAAAGCGAGGGGCACAATGCAATAGACAGAAACGCAGGCTTATATCAATATTCCGAATGGCATTTCTACACCCGGTCAATCAGCGTGAGTTTTACTTACCGGTTTGGAAACGGAAAGGTAACTAAAGCACATGCGCCGGGAGCATCCGAAGAGCAGGGACGGGCCGGAGGATAGCGCCCTGGTTAAAATATATTTAAGGCATGGAAACATCAAACCAATCACCAACAATGCTCTTTTCCTTTACCCCAAACCCTTTGAAAGAATACTCATTGGATTCAGGAATGTAAATGTAATCTTCCATCCACTCCTTAAAATGAGATGCGGTTGATTCAATCGCATCCATAATAAAATTAATTTCAGCATTGGTCATGGTTGGATGGACGGATAGCCTGATCCATCCTGGTCTGGAGGACAAATCCCCCGAACGGATTGAGTTCAATATTTTATGTGAGCTGGGTTTATCAACATGCAGCAGCATGTGCCCATACGTTCCGGCGCAGGAGCAGCCGCCCCTTGTCTGGATGCCAAACTTGTCATTCAGGATTTTCGCGATCAAATTATAAGGTGCTCCCTCGATAACGAATGAAATAATACCCATCCTTTTTTTTACATGCCCTTCAAGTATTTTAACATTTTTCATTTTCGAAAACCTGTCAAACATTATCTGTAGCATTTCTTCTTCCCGCTGCAATATATTTACAATGCCCATCTCTTCTTTCAACCGAATACACATTGCCGCTTTTATCCCTTGCAAAAAAGGAGGGGTGCCGCCGTCTTCACGCTGTTCAATATCGCTGATGTATTCACGGGCTTTCCAGGGGTTGGTATACATTACAGTGCCTCCCCCGGGCTGATCAGGTATTTTGTTTTTATAAATTTTTTTGTTGAAGATCAAAACACCCGATGTGCCCGGGCCACCCAAAAACTTGTGTGGCGAAAAACAAATCGCATCCAAATAAGCTCCTTTTTCTTCCGGATGCATATCGATGTCAACATAGGGGGCAGAGCAGGCAAAGTCAACAAAACATAACCCGCCATATGCGTGGATGAGTTTTGCAATTTCATGATACGGAGTTTGAATTCCCGTAACGTTTGAACATGCAGTAATGGCGGCTATTTTATTTTTCCGATACTTAAATTGCTCCAGTAAGTCCCCGAAGCATTTCAGATCAACATTTCCATTTTCGTCACAATTAATTATTTCAACAGTCGCGATCGTTTCCAACCAACTAATATGGTTGCTGTGGTGTTCCATGTGGGTCACAAAAACGATGGGCCTTAATTCTTCATCAATTTGCAGGGCCTCCTTTTTCACATAGTCTGCCATCCGTTCAGGCACCAGCAACCCTAATATCCTTTGCAGCTTATTTACAGCGCCTGTCATTCCGCTTCCGCAAAAAAGCAATACATCGTCGTTGTTTGCGTTAACATGTTCTTTAACAATAACCTTAGCCGCTTCATAAGCTTTGGACATCAACGTCCCAGTAATTGTAGTCTCCGTATGGGTATTAGCCATAAAGGGCATTATCTCGTTTTGTATACGATCTTCGATCGATCGGTAAGCCCTGCCGGTCGCGGTCCAATCCGCATAAATTATTTCTTTTTCTCCAAAAGGGGATTCAAAAGTTTGCTGGTGCCCGATGATATTTTTTCTGAATTTAGCAAAATAGTTTTCCAACGAACTTTTTGAGGTCATAAATATGGTTCAATTAAGTGTATAAATTAGGTTCACAAATGTATATTATTTGGCCTTTGCAGCATTATATATTCCAAATAAATCACGGGGGGTTTTGCTAAACTGGTCGTTAAATAATGCGGCTGCAAGCCAAATGTAGGCGACTAACCCCAAAACTACCAGCAACTGAGCCCCCGATGTTTTTTGAACATCTTGTTTTGCTTTCACATCGCATACTTCACCGGGGCAGTATTGCCCCTTTCTGTGGTAGAACATTTTATAAAATTTACATCCTAAACAGATACCGAATACCGATTCAAAGAAGGTAAATACCAGGCATATCAGACAGATAATTCCGGTTATCGGGCTATACGAATTTACAATCACCATCAGCGTAAACATAATAACAGATAAGGCAAGGCCTATTACCCATGCGAATTTCTTTTGCATTGCCCCAACATATTCAGGAACCTGGTTTCTTACAATCAATCGCCCGATGATCAATGTAGGTGAAAATTTCGGGTTAATAAAAACACGTATAACGAAATCCGTGAGGAAAATCGTTATAAAATATTTTATCAGTAAGAAATCATTTTTATACAAAATCTGCATCAGGGAAATAATTAACCCTAAAAATAGTATACCAGCCGACGCTCTTATTTCCCGTTCATTTAAAACCGGGATGTCGTAGCCTTCAACATTTTCTCCAAATTGTATAACCTTTTTCATTTTCCTTGTTCTTAATTGTGATGATTAAAAAGAGCTTTTATCACGATTGGTAATCCTAATTGGCCATTGTGGGATAGCTGGTAAGATTTTTTGTTACAGCATTTATAATGTTATTATAAAATTACCCATGGAGTATGAAACAAAAAAACATTTGTGATAGTCCTCACGATATTTTACGTAACCGGGATATTTTACGTGAAATCAGTGGAATGTCACATGCATTCGATGTATCCTGCGAGATCTTTAAAATCCGATTATTAACTTCACCTTGAAAATTAAATCTGAAAAATAAAATGGCGAAAAGCGCATGTGTTGTTACGGAACTATTTTTATATTTTTGTTTTCAAAGAAAAGCAATGGAAGCAATTAAAATAGACGTAAACAAGCAAATTGATGGCTACAGTTTCAGTATTGCGCCCTCTTTACGGCAACTGATAAAAAGCTGGTTCCCCAATTCTCATCCGGCCAATAACATTTTCGTTGCGTACGACACTAAAAGTGATTTTGAAGTTTACTACGGTAACCTTGAAAGTTATATATATCCCGCACTACTGGGACTTGACAATAAAACGGAACTGAATAAAAAAGTAAATGAAATCTTATTTATTGACACGCAAACAGGCAATATTCTTCATAAATTTCCATTAAGTGCGTGAAAAAGAATTATCATCTTTATTTAGGAAAAGCAGGCCATTTGAGCGTAATGTCAGAATTTTTAACCCGTGGATGGAATGTTGCGATTCCTGAAGTAGATATAGGTGATGATATTTTTGTTGTCCAGGACGACAATGGAACGCTAAGGAGGGTTCAGGTCAAAACTTCTGCCTCAATTCACCAGAAAAAAGGTTACAAAGGACAATTCAATATTCCGATAAAGCAACTTGAAAATATATCTACAGTTCCGGTACATTATGTATTTATTATAAGGCACAATGATGGCTGGTCTAAACCGGTGATTGTACGACAAGATTATTTAAAAGAACATTATAAAAACGATAAAATAGGTTCATTACATAATGGTAATTTAAATGTTCATCTTACTTATATGAACGAAAAAGTGAAATGTTCTAAAATAGACTTTAGTAATTATATTGGTGACTTTAGCGACTTTCCTTTAATTGAATAATAACAGACGCCCCTAACATGGTTTGTTTCAATCAACATTCACTTAAACCACTCAGCGTATTTTGTCTCCTCCGGAACATCCGTAGGGCTTTCAAAATCAAGATTATAACCATCAGGATCGGGAAAACGAACCACCCACATATTATTTCCGACAAACGGTTCCTTAATTTCAATCCCCTTTTCAGTGAATTCACGGTATAAGGCAAGCGCATCGACGCATTGAAAACAGATGGACATTCCTTTTCCTTTAGGGCCTTCCTGTTCGAACTTTTCCCTGTTCTGCGGTTCCTGCAGCATCAAAGAAGCCTGATCGCGCTCCAACCAACACCACTCAATTTTACCCCGGGGTGTCCATTGATTGGTAATTTTAAAACCAAGCAGGTCCACATAAAATTTAAGTGAGATTTCCATGTCACGCACCATGAAAAATGGTACTATCAGGCGAATGTTGGGCGGTGTTACCATATCTTGTATTTCAACGTTTTGTCAGTTTTGCAGTTAATAACCAGGTTTAGGCCTATTGAATAAAATTATTTAATAAAAGACACAAGTACAAAAAAATTTATGTGCTATGACGTCCGAATTTCGGGGTAACCGGACTATTTTTAATGAAATCCGGGGCCGGATAAAACATACATTTCCGGTTATCAAATCAATGGAATATATTTACTATTGAAAGTGAACTGCGGAGGCTATGTTTTTAAAAAAATCCACGTTTTATTTGCTTTTTATTGCGGCGTATATCGGGGCGCTGGTGATTGAAAAACCAACCTGGATGGGTGGCAGTGTTGCATCCTGTTTTTCGTACCTGTTTACCGTTCTGATACACTTTTTTATATTTTGGTTGCTGATATTTGCAAATGGCAAACTTTTAATACCCTTCCTGCTTGATAAAAAACGATTTGGCATGTACGCCCTTTGCCTCATCGCTTTAATTTGTTTATACACATTTCTCATAGGCCACTATAATGGATTTATTCATGGCGTTCTTTTTCACGACCAGCTTATCGGAACCAGCTCCGGCTTTTGGGACAATTTTGTATATGGCCTTTGTTGTACTTGCATTGCTGCGATGCTGTACATCACACAGAAATGGTCGGAGCAGGAGAAGCAGGTTAAAAACATCGAGATCAACCAGTTGCAAACTGAATTGAAATACCTGCGATCACAGATTAATCCCCATTTTTTGTTCAATGGTCTCAATACCATTTATGGGAACATTGACATGAGCAATAACATGGCCAGGGACATTACCGTGCAGTTTTCGGACCTGTTAAGGTATAATTTGTACGAAGCGGACGTTGACACGATTGAACTGGAGAAGGAAGTAAAATACCTGCAAAATTACGTGGCATTGCAAAAAGCCCGCAGTAATGATAATATGGAGGTAGCATTAAAGGTAAACTACAAGAATGGCGACATAAAAATTGCTCCACTCATCTTTATGGCTTTTGTTGAAAATGCTTTTAAGTACGTATCAAGGGGCGATGACCGGGTTAACACTATCAGCATAGATTTGAAGGAAGAGAGCGGCAGGATCGAATTCAGCTGTGACAACTCTTATGATGATGAGCAACAAGTTAAAGGGGGAATAGGCTTGAATAATGCAGGCAGGAGGCTCGAACTTTTGTATAAAGACCGTTACTCGCTCGACATAAAGAAGGAACTAAATATTTATCAGGTTCATTTAACGCTGGCATCATGAAGAAACTCAGCTGCATAATAGTGGATGATGAGCCTGTTGCCCGCAAAATACTTTATGAATTTGTGGAGCAGGTACCATATATGCACCTGCAAGGTAAATTTGAGAACGCCATGAAGGCGGAGTATTTCTTAAAGAACAACGAGACAGATATCATGTTTCTCGATATTGAAATGCCAAAAATATCTGGCCTGCAGTTATTAAAAAACATTGAGAAAGCGCCATTGGTTATCATCACAACGGCGTTCCCCCAATACGCGCTCGAAGGTTATGAGCTGGAAGTAATCGACTATCTTTTAAAACCAATTTCATTCAACCGGTTCATCAAAGCCGTACAAAAGGCCAGGGAATACAAGCAAATGCAGCAGTCAGGTTCATTCATGCAGTCGGCATCATGGCTTTTTGTTAAGAGCGATAAACGCATCGAAAAAATTGAACTAAATGATATTCTTTTTGCAGAGACCCTTGGCAATTATGTAATTATCCATTTACAGGGTAAAAAGATAATTGCTTATCTAACCTTAAAAAGTTTGGAAAGTCAGCTTCCGTCAAATGAATTTATTAAAATCCATCAGTCATTTTTAGTGAATTGTTCGCGGATAAGCGCAATTGAAGGAAACGAAATAAAAATTGATGATAAATCGCTGCCGATAAGCCGTAACCACAGGGATTCGGTAATGGACATGGTGCAGCAAAGAATATTGAAAAGATAAAATAAACCAGCCGATTAAATCGTTCAATTTATACGTAAACAATTGAAGTTGTTTAGAGTTGTATACTAAATAAACTTTAAGCAATGAAGCTGAAAAAGATATATCCTCATGCGTACTTTGGGGCCATGGTCCTGATGCCGCTATATCTTTTTATTGTTGTATCTCATTTGTTTTTCGTACCTAGGTTTCAGGAAACATCAAATGCCGGTACCAATTCGTTTTTCAAGAAAAACACACAATACATTTACTACCTGGTACGGAATGACCGATCAACATTCAACGAA
>DASXMZ010000448.1:0-8394 GCA_036495385.1 Mucilaginibacter sp.
CGCATGCCACAGCAATTTGATAATACTCCTTACGGAGGTTATTATACCCAGGATGAGATTCGCGACGTAGTAAAATACGCAGCCGACAGGTACATTAATATAGTACCCGAAATTGAAATGCCGGGTCATTCGCTGGCCGCGTTGGCGGCTTATCCCGAATTAAGCTGCGATTCGACCAAGACCTATGAGGTTGCCGAAACCTGGGGCGTTTTTAAGGAAGTGTATTGCCCGTCCGAAAAGACTTTTAGTTTCCTGGAGGATGTTTTAACCGAAGTGATCGATTTGTTCCCAAGCAAATATATCCACATCGGAGGTGATGAGGTGCCTAAAGACGCCTGGAAGCAATCGGCTTTTTGCCAAAACCTGATAAAGCAATTAAACTTGAAAGATGAAAATGAACTGCAAAGTTATTTTACACAACGTATAGAGAAATTTGTAAATTCAAAAGGCAGGAGCATCATCGGCTGGGATGAAATTTTAGAAGGAGGCCTTTCGCCGCATGCAACAGTAATGAGCTGGCGCGGTGAAGAGGGCGGGATAGCGGCAGCGCAGCAAAGTCATGATGTGGTGATGACCCCGATAAACCAGGGCATGTATATCAGCACGCCTGAAGAAAAAACAAAAGATAATATGGGGCAATACGTTAGTTTGAAAAAAACTTATAGCTATAACCCTGTCCCCGCAACGCTTACGCCCGAACAGCAAAAATATATTATAGGCGTACAAGCGTGCATGTGGGCTGAACACCTGAACTCGGAGTTTAAAGCCGAGCATTTAATGCTGCCAAGGATGCTGGCCATGGCCGAAGTAGGCTGGACAAAGTTTGATAATAAAAACTATAGAGATTTTGCTGATGTGCGCCTGCCGCATCATTTGGCAATGTTTGATAAAGCCGGACTGGAGTATTATATCCCCGGTGCGATAGGCACGCAGGACACCATTATGTTTGGCAGTCAAATAAATGTTAATCTGGCGCCTTCTGTTACTGGCGCAAAAGTTTTCTATACGATTGATGGAACAGATCCCGGGAAAACCGATATTGAATATAACACGCCGATGACTTATAACATTCCGGCTGGTCAAAATCGCGAATTGAAAACCATAGTTATTACCCCGGCAGGCAACAGGAGCCAGATTACACGCGCTATAGCATATAATGTGGCACCGCTAAAGTCTGTCAATTTCCGTGGCTCACCGATCGGTTTAAAGTATAAGCTTTTTAAAGGCAAATTTGCCAGCACAAATGAGCTTGATAATGCGGCAGTTGTTGATTCAGGAATTGTGAAGGACCTGGATGTATCGGTTTTTAAGAAGAATTATCCTGCATTTGGGTTAGTATATTCAGGGTATTTCCATGTTGATAGTGACGGAGATTATGGATTCTCCACTCAATCTGCCAATGGTTCTGTTTTACTGATCGATGACCAACTGGTTGTGGACAATGACGGCAGGCACCGTTTATATGAGCAGGGCGGGAGTGTTGCGCTTCAAAAAGGGTTTCATAAATTAACTATAAAGTATTTTAATTCTGGTGCCAAAGGAAGTTTAAAGATATTTGAAATCTCTCCGGGCGCGGCAAAAACAGAAATTTTAGCTGGGTCTATAAGTAATTAGTGTCACAAGGTTTAACGTAAAATTATTTGCCTCACCTAAATCCTCTCCAAAGGAGAGCACTTAAACTTCGCTCTTTTTGAACCCTCTCCTTTGGAGAGGGCAGGGTGAGGCAAATGAAGATGAACAAATATTTTCGAAAGGAATAACTGTGCCGAACCTCCATTATTTAATAAATGAGCCTGATTATTTTGAATATTTTTTTATTCGATATACAACATTATTTCTAAATCGATTAACTTCACCGAAATTATATTATTCTCTTTTTAATAAATTATGCTTCGAAAAATCCTTCTGTCCCTGTTCTTTATTTCATGCTTTTCATCCTTAACTTATGCACAGGACAACAATCCAAACCTTGGTATAATACCTGCCCCCGTTTCCGTAAATAAAACAACCGGCGAGTTTGTTTTGAGCCGGCAAACAATTATAATGGCCGATACGGTAACCAATAAAGCCGTTGTTTTTTTAGCTGATTATTTACAAAATAAGGCGATGCTGCGGGTGCAGCTTAAAGCGAACGACGGATCAAACCCAACTAATAGCCTTATACTTACAGCTACTGGTACCGATAGCCTGCCGGCTGATGGTTATCGTTTAACCATAACACCCCAGCAGATACTAATAGCGGGTAAAGGAGCCGGGCTTTTTTATGGGATACAAACGCTTATTCAACTAATGCCTGCCGAACGTGCAGCAGTTGCCAAACTGCCTTGTGTGCAGATTGAAGATTACCCGCGCTTTGGGTATAGAGGAATGATGCTTGACGTTTGCCGTCACTTTTTTTCGGTTGAATTTGTTAAAAAATATATCGACCTAATGGCAGCCTATAAGCTTAACAACTTTCATTGGCACTTAACAGACGACCAGGGCTGGCGCATCGAAATAAAAAAATATCCAAAGCTTACTGAAATTGGAAGTCAACGGGCGCAAACAGTAATCGGTAATTATCATGACCGTACCCCGCAGCAATTTGACAACACACCTTATGGCGGTTTCTACACACAGGACCAGATACGTGATGTGGTAAAATATGCGTCAGACAGGTATATCAATATCGTTCCTGAAATTGAAATGCCCGGACACTCTGAAGCTGCATTGGCTGCATATCCTGAATTAAGCTGTGATCCTTCTTACCCCTACAAAGTGGCTGAAACATGGGGGGTATTTCATGATACCTACTGTCCGTCCGACAAAACATTCAGCTTCCTTGAAGATGTGTTAACCGAAGTGATGGATTTGTTCCCAAGCAAATATATACATATAGGCGGTGATGAAGCCCCGAAAGATGTATGGAAGAAATCTGCATTCTGTCAGAAGCTGATAAAAAAACAGCATTTAAAAGATGAAGAAGGACTGCAAAGCTATTTTATACAGAGGATTGAAAAATTTGTAAATTCAAAGGGACGGAGCATAATTGGCTGGGACGAGATTTTAGAAGGCGGACTTTCGCCAAATGCTACTGTAATGAGCTGGAGAGGCGAGTCGGGTGGAATAGCCGCGGCGCAACAAAACCATAATGTAATAATGACACCTGGAAGCGGGGGGTTATATATTGATCAGCTGCAGGGAAAACAAAATGTAGAACCTTTAAGCATCGGCGGTTACGACCCGTTAAGCAAAATATACAGCTATAATCCTGTTCCATCGGTTCTGAATGCAGATCAGCAAAAATATATATTAGGTGTACAAGCTAATTTATGGACAGAATACATCCCAACAGAAAATAAAGCTGACTATATGATACTACCGCGGATGCTGGCCCTTGCAGAAGTGGCATGGTCGCCGCTGGCAAATAAAAACTACAACGATTTTGCTAATACGCGTTTGCCCGCTCATTTATCGCAGTTTGATAAAAAGGGAAACTTGGATTACCGCGTCCCGACAGCTATAGGTGGCCAGGACACCATTTTATTTGGCCCTCAAATAACCGTGAATTTGAAACCCTCGGTTGCCGGCGCTAAGGTTTATTATACAATAGATGGTTATCAGCCGCGCGAAACTGACAATGAATACTCCATCCCGATGACTTATATAGTGCCTCCGGATCAGTATCGCGAAATAAAAACTATCGTGATAACACCATCAGGTAAAAGGAGCCAAATAACGCATACTACTATTTACAATAAAACACCATTTCCGCCGGTGGCTTACCAGGGCACGGCAAAAGGTTTAAAATATCAGCTAATTTCGGGCATATTTAAAAGCGTAACCCAGTTAACCGAAAACCCTGCTGTAAACGATACCAGCGTGGCGTTGAGCTTTAATACCTTGGCATTCAAAAAAAATATGCATGGTTTCGGAATAATATATAATGGATACATCCTTATTGATGCCGATGGCGTATACGGGTTTTCAACAACATCGGCCAATGGATCATCGTTAATGATAGACGACTTGCCGGTAGTTGACAATGATGGTAAACACGGCGTATTTGACCAGGGAGGATCAGTACCTTTGTTGAAAGGATATCATAAGATCACGATAAAATACTTTGATGCGGCAAGCAACGGAAGTTTAAAAGTATTTATGACTATCCCGGGTAAACCCAAAGGCGAGTTAACGCCGGATGAACTTTATAATTAACCAGGTATGATAAAGAAATATTGGTTTTATTTATTTCCACTGATCAGCTTAGCAATAGCAAGCTGCAATAACGACCAAAAGCCGGCGGCAGTGCAAACCGTTGTTCCAAAAATGCCAGTTTTAACGGAGCCATTTAGGTTCCATAAATTAGTTGAGGTTTCGCCCGGACAGGATTATGATGTGTTTAGCTGGGGAAGGGGCTCGAAAGATACCGGCGCGTTTATGATACTGCATTCCGACTCTGCCGCCAGGAAATACTCAACCACAACCGGCGACCTGGATGGGAGTATTGTTGATGTTTATAATTCGGATATGGACCTGGACGGCAATCCCGAAATATTGCTGGAAGCCAAAACCAAAGACACCATCAATCATGTAGACATCTATGCCTTTGAGTTCAGTAATGGCAAAGCGCAAAAGCTCGATTTTCCGAAACTAACTAGATCGCAAAGGGCCGGGTACCGCGGGGAGGACAACTTTTACATAGAACAAGGAAAACTGATACGCGAATTCCCGATATACAGTGGTGCCGGTCCGGCCGCAAAGCCACTGGCCGAAAAACGCAAATTTGAATACGGCCTCCGCAACAATACCTTTACCATAAAACAACTTACCAAAGACTCGTTGAGCACAGCCGCTCAAACTGCGCCCGAACCCGTTAAAAAAGCCACAACGGGAAAGAACACTACAACTAATACCAAAAAATCAAAGAAAAACACATCGGAAAAAACACATAAGAAAAAGAAGAAAAAGCATCAAAGTGATGAGGAGTAGGATTGCCTTTTGCTTAAAAATACTTGTTTGTTTGTTTTTCGCGTCTTTGCAATCGTCTTGCAATTTATTAACAACAAATGGGAACGTAGGATATACTGGAAGCATTGTCCAGTCAAAAAAGATAGGTGCGTTTATTTCAGAATATCAGCCTTTAACAAATCCGTATAGAATTAATGATAGTTTATCCATCAATATTAAATCCGCTTGGATAGAACGCTCATGGACATATGGTGGTTTATTCAATGACAAAGCAGAAATTGATAGTAGCTCTTTTCATCTGATCCTCAAAACTGATAGAAAAGGGTTAAAGGATTGTTTGGAAAAATGGTTAATTAGTGTAAATGGGAACGACTATTTCACTTGTGCCTCAGGAGAAGGGTTGATAGGTACATTTCATATGGTTCCAGGAGACAGTATTGTTAAATGTAAAGTTGAATATCGACCAACCTTTGACACATCACATTCGGTACAAATAATCGGCTATTTTAAATTGAGAAGAATCGGAAGTTATAAGAACGGGAGTTCGTCAAATGAGAAGTACCACGGCAAGTTATTGTCACAACCAAATTCGAATACCATAGAAAGCGAAAAATAAGATTCTTCTACTCGCTACCGCAAGACTGTGCCTTGTGGGACGGTTGCCAGGTATACAGCGTTGCAGGCAACCAGATCGCCTAAACGACAATCAGTTTTATATTTCAATCAAACTTCTTCATTGAGCAGTGGACTTTGTTTATTCGGGTAAATGAAAGCATCATCTGCCACAAGGCACAGCCTTGCGGGAGGGGAACCAAGAGACATATTAACGGACGGGCTTTGTTATTTGATCCATCTGGCTGCAGCGGGAATAGCACAATTTCCCTCGCTACCGCAAGGCTGTGCCTTGTGGGACGGTTGCCAGGTCTGCAGCATGTTGGTAACCAAAGTATCACCTAAAAAAATGCAAACAATATCATTTTTAAAATGTTTCCTCATAAGAAAATAAATATTGTTTTACATTAAATATAAAAATTATGAAAAACGCAATCAAATTAACGGCTTTATGCATGCTATTAAGCAGCGGCCTTTTTGCTGCCGTTTCTTCAAACCCCACGAGCCCAAAAGCAGCAGTGAAAAAAGATATGGTAATGTTTTCCCCATTGCACGCAAAAAGGGGCATTGATGTAAGGATCAGAAAAATAACACCCGGAAAGGCCATTGTAATGATTTACGATGCCGATAAAGATTATTGGAAAGATGTAATAAAAAAGCCGGCTTTTGAAAAGGGCTACATTTTAAACCAACTGGATGAAGGCGACTATACCGTTGAAGTAACTATGCCCAGTCACCAGGTTATAAAAAGGGCTATTCATGTTTACGATCAAGGTGCGAACAGGTGTGTTCGTATTTCAAAAGCAATATAAGCCTCAACTGGCGCGTATGCCCGGCAAAGGCTAAAAGATGTAAGGTTCTCGTGGCTTTGAACCAAAGATTATTGTTTAATAGCTAAGCCTGTCCGTTAGTTAACGGACGGGCTTTGTTATTTAGCCCCATCTTGCGGCAACAGGGGATAACACAATGTCCCCGCTTAGCTAACGTAAAGTTTCATTTGCTCCCTGTTCATTTCACCTTTAAAGCCGGGGAGGCCCTAAAGGTGAAAAAATCAATAATTTATCAAATCGGAATTTTTTTAATCAGCTATTGTTGAATCAATAGCCTATCTGAACTTTTGGCAAAAGAATGTTAGTAGGCATTCTCCTCGCCCTTAAGTATATTAATAATTGTCATGAAAATGATCCTTACATCAAGCATTGAGGACCAGTGTTCCATATACCATATATCGTGTTCAACGCGTTTCTCCATCAAATGATGTTCCTTTGTTTCACCTCTGTAGCCTTTAACCTGCGCCCAGCCGCTAATACCCGACTTTAAAAACTGCCGTACCATATATTGATCAATAATTGCGCGGTATTGTTCGGTGTGGTCAATCATGTGGGGCCTCGGACCAACCACGCTCATGTCGCCTAGCAACACATTGAAGAATTGCGGCAATTCGTCGATGCTGGTTTTTCGCATAAAGCGGCCAATACGGGTGATCCGGCTGTCATTGCGCTTAGCCTGCTCCTTCTCCGATTTATTGTTCACCGTCATGCTCCTGAATTTGTAACACCAGAAAGACTTGTTATCGCGTCCGCTTCTTTGTTGTTTAAATACAACCGGACCAGGGCTTTGTAATTTTATTATTAACGCTATAATAGGGTATAGCCAGCTAAGAATTAATATGATAACAAGCGAACTGAATATGATATCAAAAAAACGTTTCTTAAACCGGTTCCCCATATCTTCAAGAGGTTCTCTCCGTACACTCAGTATAGGGAATCCACCCATGTGTTCGATATAAAAAGGTGCTGCGGCGTAATCAAGATCCGGTACAAACTTTAGGCGCACGCACTGTTTTTCGGCTTCTTTTAAAAGATATCCCACATCCCTCATTCTTTCGGGGGTGAGCGAAACATACACTTCTTTAATATTTGAATTGGCTGCGGTTTTAAATTGTTCAGCGGCCGCTGCCAGCAGTTCGCCATTTTCGTCAACATAATAGTTTTCCTCACCCAAAAAACCCACGAAGTTAAAGCTGCTTTGCTGTTCAAGATAGGCTGCGAGTTTTAAGCCGCCGCGGTTCATCCCTAAAACGGCCACTATTTTCCGTGTATCAAAATTTCGTTTAAATAGTCCTTCGAAAGCGGTACCGGTAAACCGGCTTAGCAAAAAGCCAATCACCATCAGTGTATAGAATATGAATATGAAATATCTCAGGGAGTCGGCGTGATCAGTACTCAGTAGGTACGAAAGAAAAAAGAAACCGTGCAGGGCAATGCTCTTCCAGGTTGAGCGGTAAATATATTCAAGTTTGTGTATGGTGTCTTCGCTATATAACCGGAATATGCTGGTCGTTAAAAGCCAGATGATACTTGATGTAAAAACATTACTCCGATAAACGGACATATCAATCGCTACGTAATATTTATTAGCCAGGTAAAACCCTAAAAACAAACAAACATTTATTAGTATCAAATCACTTACTGCAAGTATAAATCGTAAAGCATAAAGGTAAGGAGATTGCATATTTGGTATAATCAATAGTATTAAATATTGTTGCCCTTATAAGGCAACTATTATACCATGTGCCAATTACGCTTTCGAATTGTTTGTTACCCTGCAATAAATTATTTTATCGAGTAACATATCTCTCAAATTGGGGAAAGATTTCTCGTATGTTACGATTTTCCGGGGGTTTAATGAAAATATTGTTCTTATTTGTTAAAGAATTATTAGTTACCAACTGCGATAATATATGATGATTATTCGCAGCTTAGCTTGCAGAATAATAATACCGGAAAGTTGCAGATTGGGGAAGACAGGATATTATGGGGACAGCTTTTC
>DASXMZ010000449.1:0-5959 GCA_036495385.1 Mucilaginibacter sp.
CAAGATTAAAAAACCGATATCTGAAATCCTGCGAAAAACATTTGCAGAATATAAGCAAAAACAATAGAAAGCCTGATACAACTTTCATAGGTCTTTATTGGTTGACAAAAAGGTTAGGTAAATATATCACTTCCTTATTGCCTATTTATTGTGAGGATATAAATACTTCCTCTATCTGTTCAAAGTTTAGCGGAGGTTAACGCTTCCTGCTATTTCGCTAAGCTTGTATCAACAATACGATACAGCTTTTCGCCTTTAGCTTTTTCTAAAATCCCAAATCCGAAATCCCAAAAAAATCCTAATTTCGCCAGTAGAAAAGAGGAAAAAGATTTGGATTATTTACAGGGTTTAAACCCGGAACAAAGGGCGGCGGTTGAACAAATAAACGGGCCGGTAATGATAGTTGCGGGTGCGGGCTCGGGCAAAACGAGGGTTATTACTTATCGTGTCGCGCACCTTATCCGTAATGGTGTTGATTCTTTTAATATCCTGGTGCTCACGTTTACCAACAAGGCGGCCCGTGAAATGCGCGATCGTATAACGCACCTGGTTGGGGCCGATGCAAAAAATATATGGATGGGCACTTTCCATTCCGTTTTTGCGAAATTGCTGAGGGTCGAGGCTGATAAAATAGGTTATCCTAATAATTTCACCATTTACGATACCGACGACAGCAAGAGCGTGCTTCGGTCCATTTTAAAGGAAATGAACCTGGACGATAAGTTGTATAATCCCAATTTTGTACATAACCGCATATCGGCAGCGAAAAACAATTTGGTGTCGTGGCAGGAGTACCAGCAAAACGAGCAAATCCAGGCCGACGATTTTTCTTCCGGCCGTCAGCACCTGGGGAAAATATATGAAAATTATTCGAACCGCTGCTACAGGGCAGGTGCTATGGACTTTGACGACCTGCTGTTTAAAACCAATGAACTGCTAAAAAAATTTCCGGACGTTCTGAATAAATATCAGCACAAGTTTAAATACCTGATGGTTGATGAGTATCAGGACACCAATTTTTCTCAATACCTGATTGTAAAAAAACTTGCAGCAGTAAATGAAAACATTTGTGTCGTTGGCGACGACGCGCAGAGTATATACGCCTTCAGGGGTGCGAATATTCAGAATATATTAAACTTTGAAAAGGATTACCCCGATTTGAAGGTTTTTAAACTTGAACAAAATTACCGGTCCACGCAAAATATTGTAAACATTGCCAACAGCATTATTGCCAACAATAAGGAGCAGCTTAAAAAGCGGGTATTCTCGGAAAAAGAGACCGGCGATAAGATAAAGGTGATGCGTGCCTTCAGCGACAATGAGGAGGGTAAAATGGTTGCAGAAGCCATCATGCAGGAACGATCAACAAAGGGGCTGAAATGGCATGATTTCGCCATCCTTTATCGCACCAATGCGCAGTCCCGCTCAATGGAGGAGGCCCTGCGAAAATTAGGCACGCCCTATAAAATATATGGAGGGTTGTCGTTTTATCAGCGTAAGGAAATAAAGGACCTGATCGCTTATTTCAGGTTAACTTTTAATCCTAACGATGAAGAAGCATTGAAAAGGGTTATCAATTATCCGCGGCGTGGTATTGGTGATACTACTATCGACCGGATTATCTTGAGTGCAGGGCAAAATAATATTACCCCATGGGAAGTCATCGTCGACGCGCACAGATACTTCGACGGACGCAGTTCTTCGGCAGTTGGTGTTTTTTCAACCATGATACAAAGCTTCCAGGTGATCACTAAGACCCTAAGTGCTTATGAGGCAGCATTGCATATTGCGCAGCACTCGGGTTTACTGAAGGACCTTTACGAAGATAAATCCGTTGAAGGACTCAACCGTTATGAAAATATTCAGGAACTGTTGAATGGTATTAAAGAGTTTTCTGAACGTGAGGACATTGAAAATAAGGGTCTTGACGTGTTTATGCAGGACATTGCTTTACTCACCAATGATGATAAAGACAATGACCCAAACGCAGATACAGTTTCGTTAATGACCATCCATTCGTCCAAGGGATTGGAGTTTCCGCAGGTGTACGTTGTTGGTTTGGAGGAAAACCTTTTCCCATCACAAATGTCGCTGAATTCGAGGAGCGATCTTGAGGAAGAACGCCGCCTGTTTTACGTAGCAGCCACACGTGCCGAAAGTAAGTTAACGTTCAGCTACGCCACTTCCCGTTTTAAATTCGGCACATTGATAAGCTGCGAGCCAAGCCGCTTCCTTGATGAAATTGACGCTCAATACCTTGAACTTGATTTTACCGCAAAACCTGCAGCAGGCAACAACCCGTTTTTCGACGATGAGCGAAGTGACTGGAGCAAACGCGGAGATACTTTTTCAAAACCTAAACCGCCAACCGTTAAAACAACTTCTATTCTGGCAAAGGCGCATGTACCTTCGGCTGGCTTCGCCCCTTCCGACACGTCAAACTTACAGGTTGGCATGGAAGTTGAACATGAAAGATTTGGATTCGGCAAAGTAATAAGCCTCGAAGGCAAAAACCCCGATATTAAAGCCACAATATTCTTCAAAGAGATTGGTCAAAAGCAGTTGCTTCTAAAATTTGCCAAACTAAAAATAATATAACATAATAAATATTTTTCCCCATTATGTAAAAAAAATTCCACGCTTTTACACAATAATATTTATTAATTGTTTCGCAAATGCGTATTTCTCATTAATTAAAAGTGGCATAAAGTTTGGTAATTGTTAACACACCCTAACTAAATATTTAAAACTATTGCTTAAACTGTCATGACTGAAAATTTAAAAAAGAAAACTAACAAATCTGTAGGTAAAAACATCAGAACTCTCCGTCACCAACGCGGTTGGAGCCAGGAAGACGTGGCTAACCGCCTGGGAATATCTATTCCTGCCTTCTCAAAAATCGAAACAGGAGTTACAGATATCAACTTATCCCGCCTCGAGCAAATAGCTAATATCTACGAAGTAAATGTTGTCAATTTATTAGCGTTAGATGTTGAAGAAGTAGAACCTCAAATCTCCAGTTTAAGCATTGCTCAAAAGAAAATTCTTGACCGCGAAACAGAAATCGCAAATTTACAGCGCAAAGTTATACTGCTTTATGAAGAACTGAGAAACAGGACTTCTCCGATAGTTAGCTAAGCTGCAAATTTTCCCGGCAGCAATTTTAATTCCTGCTTAATAAATACAACGCTCCATTTTAAAACTTTAGAGGCGTGTTCTGATTTATTTTTCTTTTTTTAATATTATTCGAACATTAAATATTTCTCCGGAAAACAAATAATTTAGCATGGGTTTATAACGTCCAAATCTAAAATATTTGTTTTCCTTCTTTTGCTTCCCCTAAATCGCAAGCCCCTCTCAAACATCCTAAAGAAAGTAAGTTAACGTAACTAAGGACTTCTCTCCTTTTGAGCGGCAGTGTAAGGTAAGACGGGCAGGAGATGTTCCGGTTGAAAGGATTATTCAGGATATTATGCAGCCGGCGCATAAAACCCATTGAGACCTGTTAATTTAGCTCATTACAAAACAGGAGAGTAGTAAGGGAAGAGGCTTAAAACCCAGTTCTTCCGGGATCGTGCAGCATGTCACTCATTTCTATTATTTTGTCATCAATATCAGAAACGCTTTTATTCATCATTTTTATACATTCGGGCTGGTCAACCAATCCTTCTTTTTCGAGGTTAAGCAATCCCTTAAGGGTGGCAATCGGTCCGCGTATCTGGTGTGATAAATAAGAAGAGTATTCGGAGAGTTTTTTATTCTTTATTTGCAAGTCTTTTGTGCGCTCATCAATTATCTCTTCGAGATGATGATTTATACGGTCGAGGTTATCTTTTTGCCTGGAGACTTCGGAGTTTAGGTTGGTTAGCTGTGTATTAGTTCTGGCCTTTCGTTTCACATTGCTTACTAATACACCAACCAAAATCGCTAATAAACCGGCCATCAATGCCACCGACCAAAATTTCACGCGGTCATATTGCTGCCGTTGCAGGGTAATTTCCCTTTCACGCTGTTGTGCCTGCCGGTTAACCTGTTCCTTGAATAAATTAAAAAGCTGCCCGGATGTGCCTTTTGTAAATTCAAGGCTATCACGGTGATAAATCTCTCTCAAAAGAATCAGGGCCTTCTCATAATTTTTCCGCCGTACTTCAAGCTGGTAACTCTCGAATACAAAATCAAATTGGTTTTTTTCACTTTTAACCATTTTCGCGAAAATCTTTCCTTCTTTTATACTCTCTTCGGCATCTCTAAATCTATTTTCTTTTATATAAATATCGGAAAGAGTCACGTCAATACTCGCAACTGTTTTATTCAAATCTGATGCTTTAGCCCGCTTTAAAGCGCCCAGTAACAAACTTTCCGACATCTTAAAGTCGTTAAGGGTATAATAAATTACACCCCTGTTTTGCATACATTGAACCAGGTTAACCGAATCTTTTAATAAATTAAACAAGGTATCGCTTTTATTATAATAATTCAGGGCTTGGTACATACTGCTTTTCCAATAATAGGCCGCGCCTAGATTAAAATATGCCTTTGCGATTAGTGGCTTATTAGAGACGCTCTTCGCTATGGTCAAAGCTTTTTGAAAAAAATAAAGCGCGCGGTCAGGATCAGAATTGATATATAAGTTTCCGATGTTATTATAAATACTTCCTTCGCTTTGCAGATCCTTTATTTGCTGAAAGTAATCAAGAGCATTTAAATAATTATCTATAGACGCCACGGGCCTGTCTAAATAATAATAGGCAATACCCATTATGCGGTATGACTCGCCAATCCCTTTTTTATAATCGATTCTTTGCGCTATCATTAACGCCCTTTTCGCATAGGCTATAGTTTGATCGGGGTCGGTTAAGCGCATGAGGAAACCCTGTTTGTTCAATTTTATAACCTCATCGGTATCCTTACCCAAATTACTTCCGAAACTCTCTCCGCAGGCAATAAAAATAAAAGCAAACAACAATAAAATTACAAATATGAAAGATTTCTTCATTAAAAGAGTATTACGTTTAATTGAGTGGAAAGTTATAAATTAATAATAATATAGTTGAATATTAAGTAAAAAAAGATGCCATATTTATTTATCACTTATTTTATAATTTATTTTGTAAATTATAAAAAATATTTATATTTGTCTTAGATAAATTATTGATAATCCAAAGGTTGATTTGATAAGAGTACATTATTGATGGCGAATTAGCAATTTTACATACAACTTTTGCTTACAAGCTTAATAATATTCGTTTCAATCCAATTTCATTTCTTGGAAATCAATTTTAAATAAATTTGAAAAGCTAACTTTTTTTATTGTTGTTTTTTTTTAAGATTTTTTTAAAAAAAAATTCAAAAACATAGAAAAGAATTACTGTTACAGCTCTTTGGTTGTCCCTTTAGCTGTTGATTCATTGGGCTTTCAATGAGCCTGAATGAAACTTAAACGTGATATCTCTGTGGTTTATACGCAAACAATTTCAAAAGGTTACGGGCGGGTGATTGATTAAATTAAATTTAATTAACTAAATATAGTGTACTCAACAATTGTTAATAAGCAAACAAGTCAAAATCATTAAATGCCCGTTATGAAAAAAGTTCTATTCTCCTCACTAATTATCTTAGGTTCGGTTGTAACACTTTCCGGTTACGCACAAACAAGCAAAGCTAAATCAATTTCAGCTTCGGCCGCAATTAACAAAGGAACTACCGGAAGCGCTGATTTGAGCGACAACAAAGGAACTACCGGAAGCGCTGATTTGAGCGACAACAAAGGAACTACCGGAAGCGCTGATTTGAACGATAACAAAGGAACTACAGGAAGCGCTGATTTAAGCGATAACAAAGGAACTACCGGAAGCGCTGATTTAAGCGATAACAAAGGAACTACCGGAAGCGCTGATTTGAACGATAACAAAGGAACTACCGGAAGCGCTGATTTGAACGATAACAAAGGAACCACAGG
>DASXMZ010000450.1:0-5051 GCA_036495385.1 Mucilaginibacter sp.
CCCTTTTATCCAACCCGGCGGTAGCGATGGTTAAAAAGCCGCCCATGCTGCCACCGGATACTAAGATATTATCATGTCTTAACTCGGGGCGCGAATAGATGAAGTCGATGCTCCTTATGCAATCCATTATCACCCCCCTCATCACGTATTTATTCTTATCTTCTAAATTGTATACAATAAAATCGTCTCTGCGGGTATCAATTACATCCTTGCTTAAGCCTTGTCCGCGCACGTCAATGGTAAAAATTGCCAGGTCATCATCCTCGCCCATGATCGGCGCAAGGGTTACCTGGTAGCCCGGTAGCCCGAGCAGGACAGGGAATTTTTTATATTTCGATTTGGTTACAGGCTCAGTAAGCCAGCCCCTTATAGTGATGTTACCAAGAGACTTCATTTCAACCTGGTACACTTTGCGGTTCAGTTTTTCTAGTTCTGGTTTTTCGGTTATTTTATAGTCGGGTTTTACTTTCGCAAGTTCATCTTTAGCGGTCTGCCAAAACGAATCGAAATCGACGGGCTTTGGATGTGACGAGGTAATTTCGCTGGGGCGGATGCCAAAGTCGCGTTTCGTGGTATCGTCATAATCGGTAACATTGATCATGAAATTTATTTTGTAAAACCCGCTTGCCAGGTTGGGAACGCTGAAATGATAGCTATCGGAGCCCCGGGAGCTAATTTTTACAGGAACTGAATCACTGAGAATTTTTTTATTACGTTGATCTGTAACAAGGTACGATACCTTTCCCCACTCAATTTTTCTATAGGTGTTTTTTACTTCGAAGGTAAACGATGCTGTACTATTGAAAATACCGTCGCTGCTATGTGTTGTTAATACCGTGCTGATTTCGCCCTGTGCATCCTCGTCAGTCGACTTTACTTTGCTTTGCGCGAGTATTGTATGGTAGCTTACCAGCAAGGCAATGCCAATGATAAAGGTTTTTAAATTTTTAAAAGTTTTCACCTCGGGTTCGTCAAATTTATTCAGCCCCGATTTTTGCAGACTCATTTTCGGGGTTTCTTTTCGGATTCTTAATTAAAAGATCCGATCTGCGGATATAATGGTTCAAAGGCTCTTCAATGCATTTAAACAATAATATCGATATGGCATTTAATACGATAAAAATGTAAATAAGGTTTAACCAATCGTATTCAAATGGGGAATGCCAGCTTAGGCCCCATTTATCATATAAGGCAAAGGCTGAGTCGTTTAGGTTGTTGAGGCCGCCATGTATCAGTGTAAACAGCCATCCCAGGTGGATGAGGTAAAATATGTAAGAGCTTTTACCCAACAGCTCGATAAAAGGAGTAGCCAGGAATTTTTTGAAAATGGTAGTTTCTGTAAGCAGCCCATAGAAAAACAGAGCCACTGCAATGCAAATAAAGTAGTTGTTGGTTATGATGCCAATGGGACTTTCAAGTCCGGCTGCCCAGGGTTTAGTTATGGGTTGCAGCGCCATTATAAAAACGCAGACAAAAATCAGGACAAACCCTGTGTAGGTAAAGTTAACCTTATGAGTACGCGTGAAACCATTTTTTATAACATGCCTGGCGAGTTGAACCCCAACAAAGAATTCGAAACAGCGCCCAAAAAAGGTAAAGAGCATTACAAAAGTAAAATTGCCAAAGAAACCGTGCCAGTTCACATGTCTGAATATCAAAACCATGCAAATGGCAAACAGCGTAATAACAACCGGCTGTATATAAAATTTGTTATATTTTTTTGCGATAAAGAAGATGATCGGCGCTGAAAAGTAAAAACACTCTTCGACCGTGAGCGACCAGCCCTGCGCTATCCCGGTATCCCAAAACTGATAAAAAAAGCCGCGCAGAAAAGTAATATTCAATACTAAAAGAGCGATAGGATTACCAGTCCCTTTGGTAATGGTTTCGTCTTTGGTGATAAAATAATAGGTGAACGCAGCCAGGGTAAGCAAAAAATACATAGGGTAAATGCGCGCTATCCTGTTTTTCAGGTATTGCTTAAACCAGTCTTTTGTTAAATGAAAATTATTGTAATAACGAAAGGTGATTAAAAAACCCGACAGCACAAAGAAGATGCTCACCCCAATATGAAACTCGCCTAAAAAGCGCTGAATAATATGTGGGAACGATCCGTCAAAAACGTAGCAGAAATGCGAAATAAATACCAGGTAGGCAGCCATAGCGCGTACGCCAGTTAACGCCGGAATATAATTTTGTGAAGATTTTTCTAACAAAATAGCAACAGATTAAACCCCTAAGATAATTTTTTTCCTGTTGTATACGGAAAAAACGAATATGTGTTGTCGGACAAGAATTTTCCTTATAATGATGCGATTATTAGTTGATGATAATCAATATATAAAATTTGTCATTGCGAGGTACGAAGCAATCTCTTAGCTATTGACGTAAATGCATTGGCGCTAATGCAGGTCGACGAGATTGCTTCGTACCTCGCAATGACAAGCTTTTTAGACAGTTGCTGAGATCAACGTAATCCTAGAATCAAACCAATCAGCGGTTCAGACGATATTCCGATCCCTGCACAACCCCCCGTTCCAATATCTTTTGATCGATATAATATTGTATTTCCGATTTCTTTAGTCCCCAGTTAGGTGCGATAAGCAGCTCCAGGTCGCTAAGGCCAAAAAGACGCTGAATTACAATGTCGGGACGTACAAGTGGTAATAACTCACATAAAAAGTTGGCGTATTCGTCCAACGTAAAAACCTTGAAGGGCTGGCGTTTATATTTTACGCCCATAACGGATCCTTCAACAATATGCAGGTGGTGAAACTTTACAAATTTTATCTGCGGGAAACGGTTTATCTCATCGGCATAGCGCAGCATCATTTCTTTAGTCTCCCATGGGAAACCAAAAACGGTATGCACACAAATATCCAACTTGCTGTTTTCAACAAGTTGTAAGGCTTTTACCAAATCCTCATGCATACAGCCACGGTTTATTTGTGCCAGGGTATCATTATAAATGCTTTCCATGCCCATTTCAAGGTCAACATCAAAACGATCGGTATAGCTTTCCAGCAGGGCTATCTTTTCAGCATCGATACAATCCGGGCGGGTGCCTATGGAAAGACCGACAATATCTTCTGTGTGATAACTCAGCGCTTCATCATACAGCATTTTTAAATAATGTGTGGGCGCATACGTATTGGTATTGGGCTGAAAATAGATGATAAACTTATCGGCCTTATTGCCTTTGCGGGCACGCTCAACGCCTTGTATAACCTGCTCACGGACGGAAGGATTATTGCGTGATACCGAAGGGGTGAAAGAATCGACGTTGCAATAGGTACAGCCGCCATAGCCTTTCGAACCATCACGATTGGGGCAGGTAAAGCCGCCGTCTACAATTACTTTAAACACGCGCATGCCCTTGTACTTCTCGCGAAGCCAGGGGCCGTAATTGTTATAGCCTTTTTCCCAGGTTGTTATTGCTGATTCCACTTTGTTATTGTTGTGATTTTACTCCATAGGAGCCCTTCGGGTCAATTGTTGAGTAATTTCACTGATTTTGGACGCAAAGATACGGATTTTGAATTTGGGGAATGGGGTGTACTATAATGTGACAGGGAAATCGCTTTTAAAATTCACAGCGGCTTTTGTATTAAGCCAGGAATCTTTTAAAGTTAAAAAGAATGTCATGCCGAACTTGTTTCGGCACCCTACATGCTAAGTCAACGTCATACAGGCAAACATGCAGGATGTACACCAAGCAAGCCGCTTGTCCCGTGGGGTGCTGAAACGAGTTCAGCATGACTTTGTGTTTTTCAAAGCGATTTTCCCGTATAATGTGGCTGTCACGCCCCGTCACCCCCCAACGGCACCGCGCGACGGACATGACAAGCCAAAGTTCAAACCTTTAACATCCGAGGGTGCAAACCTGGCAACCATCCCGAAAGGCAGAGCATTGCGGTAGCGGGAGCAAATTTTACGAAAATAATTCTTCGAAAACAGTCTCCTTCGTTTTTCCTAAATGCTCTGCAACTTGTCTTATGATGGCGTTTAAAGTCCCGATTTTAATTGGGTCGTGATTAGGAATTGCTAAATGATGCTCTCCGCCTTTTTGAGTTGTTATTTTAATATGACTACCTTTTTGTGAGGATATTTCATAATCATAGAGCTTGAGTAATTTGATTAGCTCTTTGGCTGACAAGCTTCTTGGGATTTTCATAGCGCAATGACTTCATCTTTTACAAAATGAAGATGCGCAAAAGATGGGGCATCGTTGCTATTTTCGTAATAACAAGCTATACCACTTTTTACACTTTTTTTTAACTCCTCAATGGTCTCGCCTTCTGCAAATATTCCTACTCCAACCGCTTCAGCGTAATATCCGCCTTCTTCGGCTTCATTTACCAAAAACAAAAGTTCTTTCATATTACAAATTTAACGAAAAAAGGTAAATTTTGAATGAGTTAAATTAAATGGTAGTGTCTCCGTTTGAATTTATAAACCTAATGAGTGATATTTTATAACGTGAAGTATCTCAAAAAATATAAATATACCCAAGAGCACCTCTATGGCGTAAATAAAGATTTTTGCTACTTTTTGAGCATAGGTTTTATCTTTAAATTTTTTTCTGTTTGCTAAATAGACTATGTATGTTCCTATTATAATAATTACAAGAGCCATCATATTTAATGATTATAAAAAGCCACTTGTTGGGTGGCTTAAATGTGTTAATAGTTATCAGATTTTAATCTGGGGTAACTCTTAAAGTCTTATGTATTAATTCAACCTATTTGCTTTATCATTAAAATTAATAGATTATCTCAGATTTAACGACCCTTATCCGTCATATCAAAATGATCCACCTCATTGTACCCCGTTGGTTGCTTGTTGAATGCTGAGTATAAAATACATTTATTGTTCTCCTTTAAACCGGGCATTATTTTGGCAACGGCGTTCCTGACCTCTAAATTTTCTTTCTTTACCTGAGTTGTATCTTTCAGATCAAAATGGGTCATGTAGTAGATAACGGGGAAGGTTCCGCCATCGGTTTTACTGCTGTAGACACTCAATATCATCGGCCCGGTGGCTATTTGTTT
>DASXMZ010000451.1:0-6943 GCA_036495385.1 Mucilaginibacter sp.
GGGAGATGATGCCAGGGAGTTTTGGGTAAGGGCAGAAGACCGCACCAGGGAAACTGCAAAAGCCTATGACAAACTTGGCATGGCCGAATATGAGGCCATGGAGGCGTTTGTGAGGTACAAATATTAAGCAATCTTCAGAAATTTGTAAAGCTTCCTTTTTTAATAATTTTTTACTCCAATTGTTTAAATATCTCAAAATAAACAATGGCTGCTCTTTAACACGTGTTATTGTTGCAGATGTTGTATATTAGACAGCTCGTATCCAAAAATATAACATGAAACTTAAACTACGCCTTATCACACTAGGAGTTTTGTTTTTAACAATTACTTCCGTAAAAGCCCAAACCGATTCTTCACATTTTGCACCTTCCCATTTGCAGGCCGCCGAACGAATGCTAGTGGCTTCCGGAATGCAAGAAACTATGCAAAAAATATTTAATCAGATGTTCGCAATACAATCAAAGCAGTTGCCAGAGAATCAACGTCCTGCATTTAACGACGTAATGAACAAATTTGTTGAAAAATATGCGAATTGGGAGCAACTCAAAGCTGCATTCATGCCGATCTATGCTTCAGAATTTAGTGAAGATGAATTGAATAAAATGTCAGACTTCCTTTCAACCCCTGCGGGGAAAGCTATGATGACTAAACAACCCGAGCTGTGGCAAAAGGGTGCAGAATGGGGAATGAAGCTTGGTCAGGATCACCGGCCCGAATTAGAACAAATGATGAAAGAGGCTATGGCCAAAACTAACAATTGAACTATTGAAAATACTTTGTGACGTAAAAACCCGTTCAGTTCTCTAATAAAAACAACACTAATATTATAACACTCAATGAATTTTAATAGAAAAATTTTTTTACTTGCGATATCGTTATTTGTTACCGCAAATTTTTCATTTGCACAAGTAAAAAAGAAACCTGTACCATCCCCCAATAGTAAACCGGTTCCGGCAGCAGAACACCTTCGCGGCAACATATTACCCGTTGATGGAGACGTGATCATCGGCAAATTACCCAACGGCCTAACTTATTATATCCGTAAAAACACCGAACCTAAAAACCGGGCTGAATTATACCTGGTAAGCAAAGCGGGTTCAGTACTTGAAGCCGATGATCAACAAGGTCTGGCGCATTTTACAGAACACATGGCATTTAACGGAACACGTGATTTTCCCAAAAATGAATTGGTAAACTATCTGCAAAAATCAGGGGTGAAGTTTGGCGCCGATTTGAATGCCTATACTTCTTTTGATGAAACAGTTTACCAGTTGCCCTTGCCAACGGACAGCATCAAAACATTTGAGAAAGGATTTGTAATACTCGCTAACTGGGCGGCATATCAAACATTTGATCCTAAGGAAATTGACTCAGAACGCGGGGTGGTTTTGGAAGAAGAACGCCTGCGCGGTAAAAATGCCCAGGAGCGTTTAAGGTATCAAACATGGCCGGTATTATTAAATAATTCACGGTATGCACAACGCTTACCAATAGGTAAAGAAGATATACTGAAAACCTTTAAACCCGAAACTATTGTAAACTTTTATCATGACTGGTATCGCCCCGATCTGCAAGCAGTAATAGCAGTTGGCGATTTTGATCCGCAATACGTTCAACAGCTGATAACTTACAACTTTTCTTCGCTGAGAAATCCTGCCGGCGAAAAACCACGAACGCAATATATCGTACCACCAACACCCGGTACCGCTGTTAAAATTGCTACTGATAAGGAATTTCCTTACACGTTAGCCGAAATAATTGTAAAACATCCGGAAACAGTAGTTAAAACGACCGCCGACTATTTGCAAAGTATCCGGGAAAGGTTATTTAACCAGATGCTTAATGACAGACTGGGCGAATTGCTTCAAAAACCAAATCCACCCTTCCTATTCGGACAGGCAAGTTATGGCGGGTTTATTGGAAAGCAGGACGCTTTTACTTCAATCGCGGTGGCTAAACCGGGCGAATTGGAAACTGCTTTGAAGGCTGTTGTTGCCGAAACAGAAAGGGCACGACTGTTTGGTTTTACAATAACTGAATTGGAAAGGGCGAAGCAAAATGCTTTGCTGCAAGTGGAAAATGCTTATAAGGAGCGCGATAAAACCAAATCAGTAAATTTCGTGAATGAATACCAACAAAATTTCTTATCCGGCGAAGCTATACCGGGTATATCGTTCGAGTATAACTTTTATGTAAACAACATTGGTAAGATCACCCTTGCAGAGATTAATGCGATGGCGGGAAAATTTATAAGTGATCAAAACAGGGTGGTTATTGTTGAAGCTCCGGATAAAGAAAAAGATAAGCTGCCAAACGAAAAAACATTATTAGGTTGGATAAGCGAAGCCGGTAAGAACTTAAAGCCATATATTGACAATACGATAGATAAGCCGCTATTGGACAAATTGGCAGCGCCAGGTAAGATCACTAGTGTTCAAACGGACAGTGCTATACTTACAACCACAGTGATGCTTAGCAACGGTGTTAAAGTAATATTAAAGCCAACAGAATTTAAAAACGACCAGATATTGATAAATGGCTACAGCTTTGGCGGCACTTCGTTGGCAAGTGATCAGGATTTTACATCAGCTGATCTTGCAGGTAACGTAATTGCCAGCAGCGGTGTTGGCGAATTTAACCAGACACAGCTCGATAAAAAGTTGAGTGGAAAAAATGTAAGCATCTCACCCTATATAAGCGATATTACACAGGGCATTACGGGTAATTCGACGCCTAAGGACTTTGAGACGGCTATGCAACTGGTTTATCTTTACTTCACCCAGCCTCGCAAAGATGCGGATATATGGCAATCAAATATCACCCAGACCAAATCATTGCTAACCAACCGCAGCCTGGATCCGGCAAGTGTTTTCCAGGATACAGTTTCAGCTACTTTAAGTAATCATAATTTCAGAGCGATGGTTACAACACCGGAATTGTTGAATACAGCCAATCTTGACAAAGCTTATGCGTTTTATAAAGACCGTTTCGCCGATGCTAGTAATTTTACTTTCTTTATAGTAGGTAACTTTACAGTTGACGTTATGAAACCGTACCTCGAGGCGTATCTGGGCAGTCTTCCGTCAACCAACCATAAAGAAGCCTTTAATAATTTAAAAATTCAGCCACCCGCAGGGCAAATTACTAAAACCGTGTATAAAGGTATTGGCGATAAGGCCAGCGTTGAATTGGTGTTCAGCGGCGATTATGAATATAATGAGGCTAATAATATGCAATTAGACGCTCTTGAAGAAATATTGCAGATAAAATTAACGGAACGCCTTCGTGAGCAGGAAAGCGGCGTTTATTCGCCGGGAGTTAGAGCAACCTATAAAAAGATTCCGAATGGCCGTTACAGTTTCACTGTATTTTTTGGATGCGCACCAGCCAACGTAGACAAGCTAATCAATGCTTCAATTGAAGAAATTGATAAGATAAAGCAAAATGGGGCTTTACCAACTGACGTGGAAAAGTTTGCCGCACAAGACGCACGCTCAACCCAGGTTCAATTAAAAGAAAACATTTTTTGGGCCGGCTATTTGGGCGCTGCTTCACAAAACCAGCAAGATCCAGATGCAATTCTGAAACATGTAAGTAACCTGAGCCAGGTTACCGTGCAAAGCACTAAAGATGCAGCCAATAAATATTTAAACGGCAACAATCTTATAAAGCTAATTTTACTGCCCGAGAAGAAGTAGAAAATTTAGTTAAACAACAAAAAGTCCTGTCGGTTCGGCAGGACTTTTTTGTTTTCAATTATTAATAAGGCACTTTATTTTTCTCTGTATTTGTGCTCCAAAAAAAAAACTGGTATCCCTTTCTGCATTACGATTGTCTTTCTTATTGGTTAAACTACAACTTCGCTACGATAAATTGCAGATAGCTAAGCAATTAATATTTAAAAAAATATCCTACCACGATAAAAACACAGATTATCTTCAGAATCGTGTATTATTTTGGTTACATCCAATCCATTTTTAAGCCGTCTACAAATTTTTTACCAACGCCCAAATTGAAAATACGTTTTCAGTGAGGACAATGATTGTCATTTTGGTACCAGCGATTTACACCCATATGAAATAAATTTTAACGCTCTTATTTAAGCTTTGTGATGAATCACTTACAACAGGAGGTTTCAAAAAAACAAAAAGAACTATCCAGGGATTCGCCAATATCCTGGAAACATCAAACAGAAATAAATAATCCATTTCTTGAAATACCAACAGATTTTCCCAGGTCAGCAACAGGTTCATACCAGGCAAATCATGTCTTCTTTTCACTTTCTGCTTCGTGCTCCGATTCACTAAAACAATTCAGCACTAAACAGGGTGCCGGTCTTTTTACAACATTACTTGCGGCTTACAGTACTCTTTTGTTTAGATATACAGGACAAGAACACATTGCAATTGGAACCTTGGCGCCTGAAAATAGCTTACAAGGAACCGGCAAATTAAAAGGCGCCCAACTTGCTGCAAAATTATTTCGGACGGATTTATCCGGAAATCCCACCTTTAATAAATTACTTAAACGAGTTCATCATGAAGTTTTAACGGCAAAAAACACAAGGAGAGTTTTATATGAGTCTTTAGAAGAAATCGGCAAATCAGAGTTTGGTGCCGTCCATGATAGTTTATGCAACATAACATTTTCGTACCGGAATGAAGAATTGGAAAATAATGAAATTAGTGACCGACCTTTAAATATTAGCCTTTCTCAAAACCCTGGTGATAATGTCGATTTAGCATTATACGTAAAAGATAACTCAAAGGGGTTAAAGGGGGTTTGGACATATAACTCAACGTTGTTCGAGGCCGGTACCATAAAACGGATTGCAAATCATTTTGAAGTACTACTGGAAGCCATTATCTTAAATCCACAGCAAACCATATCTCAATTACAGTTTCTCACTGAAACAGAGCGCCATCAATTAACATCGGGATGGAATATCTCGAAAATAAATTATCCCGCCGATAAATGCATTCATGAATTATTTGAAGAGCAGGCGAAGTTACACCCTAAAGCTACTGCATTGGTTTTTGAAAAAAAGAGCTTAACGTATGCAGAACTCAACGAGCGCGCCAATCAGCTGGCACATTACCTGAGTAGTAAAGGCGTTAAGCCAGAAACGCTGGTGCCGATTTGCATTAGCCGTTCGCTTGAAATGATAATAGGGATATTAGGAATACTCAAAGCGGGCGGTGCTTATGTGCCTATAGATCCGAACTACCCTTTAGAAAGATTAAACTGTTTATTAGAGGATATAAACCCTTTGATAGTTGTATGTAACATAGAGAGCAGAATGCTGCTAAAAGCTTTTGAAAATATTGAATTGATCGAATTAAATGACAAAGCACCTGTTTTTCAAAGTCAGCCTGCAACCAATTTAAAAATCAATCTTTCTCCTAATAACCTCGCATATATCATTTATACCTCAGGTTCTACCGGCAAGCCTAAGGGCGTGATGATTGAACACCGCGGCCTCGTGGATCATTGCTATGGGGTAATTGAAAGCGCCGGTTTAAAAAAGTGCAAATCTTTTGCACTTTTTTCGCCATTAGTTTTTGATGCCGGACATTCTATAATACATTCCTCTTTTGTGCTCGGGGCATGCCTTCATGTTTTATCGGACGAGTTAATTGTAAATAGTGAGAAGATATCAAATTATTTTGATCATAATCCTATCGACTGCATTAAAATTGTACCTTCTCTTTGGCTTTCTTATGCGAATTTACAAAAGACGATATTAGCCCAAAAGGTCATTATTTTTGGCGGAGAGGCTTTTAATCTGGGTATCCTGAACTATTTAAAAAAATTTCATTATGCAGGAAACATATACAATCATTACGGACCTACAGAGGCTACGATAGGAAAATGCATTTACAAAGTAGATTTGAATAAAACCTATGTTACCGTTCCGATAGGAAAACCCTTTTCAAATACACAACTCTATATTCTTGATAATCAGTTTCAACTAACACCTCCTGGTATTGGCGGAGAGCTGCATATATCAGGGGATGGGTTAGCAAGGGGCTATTTGAATAAGCCTGATTTAACTATTGAGAAATTTTTACAAAATCCTTTTATCCCCGATTTTCCGTCCAAAATGTATAAAACCGGGGATAAAGTGCGATGGCTTTCTGACGGAAACATCGAGTATTTGGGCCGTTCGGATGAGCAGGTAAAGATACATGGGCATCGTATTGAATTGGGAGAAGTTGAAGATGCACTGTTACAAAGCGAAATAGTTTACCAGGCAGTAGTACTCGCCAATGAAGATAAAAGGGGAAACAAACAATTAGTGGCTTATATCGTACCCGCCAAACCATTTGAAAAGGAAGCTTTAACTATTTTTTTAAGGGAAAAACTCCCTGAATACATGATCCCGGTTATGTTTGTTGAACTGGAAAAAATACCATTAACCGGGAATGGGAAAATCAACAAAAAGGAATTAGAAGCCCTCGCAGAAACAAACAAAAAGTATGTACCGCCCGGCGATGATACAGAGGCAGAATTGGCGGTAATTTGGCAAAAGTTACTCGACATTGAAAAGGCAGGTATTTATGATAACTTTTTTGAGCTGGGGGGAAATTCAATCGACGCTGTTGTTTTGTTTGAAAAAATCAATAAAAAATTTCATAAAAAATTTCCGTTGGCTTTTATATTTAACGCCCCTACCATTTATCAACTGGCTATATCTATAAAATCATCCAAAAAACCAGAGTTATCATCTTCGCATCTTATCCCAATTCAACCAAATGGTTCAAAAACGCCGCTGTTTTGCATGCACGCAGGTCTCGGGGATATTCTTTTTTATGGAAACCTCTCCCTGCATTTAGGTTATGACCAGCCGCTCTATGGCCTTCAGGCAAAAGGGGTAAACGGAACAGAATACCCCTCTTCCCAAATGGAAGAGATGGCAAACTTCTATATAACTGAAATTCGG
>DASXMZ010000452.1:0-2677 GCA_036495385.1 Mucilaginibacter sp.
TTAATGATATCCCTTAGCTGAAGAGCCTTGATAATAGCACGGTATCTCTCTATGTCTTTGTTATACAGGTAAGCTAGTAGTGAACGACGTTTACCAACTAGTTTTTGCAGTGAAAGCTGCGTTGAAAAATCTTTCTTGTTCTTTTTCAAATGTTCGGTCAAATGCGCGATACGTGTCGTAAATAATGCGATTTGTCCTTCTGCCGATCCTGTATCGGTGGCTCCTTTGCCATGTTTTGCAAAGATCTGTGTCTTTGCTTCTTTACTTAAATACATTACTTGAATAATATTAAAGCGTTTTTACTTATGTTAATTGAGGTGCAAAGATAGTGTTAAAAATCAAAAGTAAAAAGTTTAAATTCAAAAGGATTCGTTTGCGGATTTCTTCAATTTTTAATTTTTACTTTTGATTTTTGACCTATATGACATACTCCACTTTCGAAACTGAATTCCGTGTGAGGCCGGACGATATCGACATGTTTCAGCATGTACATAACAGTAAGTATTTTGATTATGTATTAGCTGCCCGTTATGACCAGATGGAACGCTGTTATGGCATGCCGATGGAGAAGTTTATAGAGCGTGGCTTCGGCTGGGTAGTGCGTACAGCGTATGTGGATTATAAACGCGCCCTAAGTATGGGTGATTATTTTATTGTAAAAACAGGTATAGAAAGCATCAACGATAAAGGCTGCCGCGTAAAATTTGCGATCACCAATAAGGCCACGGGCAAAATCTGTTGCGATGGCTGGTTTGATTACACGATGATCGATATGCAAACCGGCCGTGGGGCTAAAGTTCCGCAAGATGTTATTGGGCATTATACGATATGATCTAATTTCGAATTTCGGATGTTCAATTTCGAATTTATAATACCCATTTGTATATCTGGACATTAAATTCTCGAAGGTGCCAACCCATATTGTTTCTTAAACGCAAATGAAAAATGCGAAAGATCCTCAAAACCAAGATCGAGATAAATATCCGAAGCGGTTTTGCCTTTTTCCTTAATTAAATAATGCGCTTCCTGTAACCGTCTCTGTTGTAGCCAACGGCTTGGGGTTGTGTGATATATCTTCTCAAAATCCCTTTTAAATGTGGCCAGGCTTCGACCGGTTAAATACGCAAAACGGCTCAGGTCGACGTTAAAATGAAAATTCTTATTCATAAAAGCTTCCAGGTCTATCTTTCCCGGCTCGCTGAAATCGAACAGAATATCCTTCATTTCCGGGTTCACTTTTAATAATAACATAAGCGCCTCTCTTAACTTCAACCCAATTAACCCTTCATCATCTTCACCGTCGGGCTGCAGGTATGGTGTCAATGAATTAAAATAGCTTATATACAACGGATTTGGCTTAAGTTCGATCACTGCATTGCCGTTGATATGCTTTTCTGATTTATACCCTGATTCCATGCTAAAATTCCGCAAAAAAGGTTGGTCAAAGTGGATCGAAAATGATTTGAATTCTCCACCTTCAGGCGGCAGTTTGTTAAACTTCACCAGGTGATTTCGTCTGCCAAAGCGGAAGTTGCCAGGTTTGAAAACATATTCCTGGTTGCCATCATTCATGATCATTGTTCCCGAAACCTGATAAGTGAACACATGGTCGGGTATAAACTGCTCTCCCTCCCTGCTGCGGGTAACGTAACAGGAATAAGCTATTGGCGGCTTTTTATCTGATATAGGCATTATTCAAAATTATAAATCTCAGCGTCCATTGTGTATGAATAGTAGGAACTATTAAAATATAAAAACAATTTTAACCACAAAGTACACAGACACAAAGTGCACAGAGGTGTTGGATTGCTTTGGTTATTCTTCTTTGTGCATTCGGTGAGAGCCTTTGTGGTTATTAACACAGCAAATAGATTTACTATCAAACTTATATAAAAGAGGCGTAGCCTCGACTGATACTGAAACAACGGATTTCAATCCGTTGGAAAAATAAGAACTAATTAAAGAGCCATAGGCTCGGCCAATATAGTCATATGCATCGTCCGTACCGGACTTGATGCTTTTGTTTCTAAATCACAATGGGTTAAAACCCATTGCTACAGCATTGTCGAGCCTATGGCTCTGTTATTATTTACAACAGGAAATTCATCTGATTGAAATTTTAACCACAGAGAGCACAAAAAAGACACAATACGCGCAGACCTATTGAATTGTCTGGTTATTTCTTCTTTGCGCACTCCATGAAAGCCTCTGCGCCCAGTGCGATTAAAATTCCAACGATAAATTATTTCTTCGCACCAAAAAAAGATTTGCCCATTTCCGTTTGTGTAAAATCAATCGCATCATAGGCATTGGTAGATGTACTTACCGGTAACCACTTTTCCATTTCCTCGTTGCGTACGATATTGGCTTGTTTTACCATGGCTACGGCCTCACTTCCCAATAACAGGTGAACAGGCGGTTCTGGATCGTTAACTAAATTTATCATCACCTTTGCGGCTTTATCCGGATCGCCCATTGGGATAAACTTATCACTGGAAAACAACGCTTTGCGTGTGCCAACGGTTTCTTCATAACCCTCAACATCGGGCGCAAAACTCATAGAAGCTGTTGCCCAATCTGTACGGAAACCGCCCGGTTCTATGCTGGTTACAAATATGCCCAGTGGGGCCACCTCCTTGGCAAGGGCTTCCGTAAAACCTCCCAAACCGAATTTTGC
>DASXMZ010000453.1:0-2643 GCA_036495385.1 Mucilaginibacter sp.
GTTGATAGGCGTATTGTTCTGTTTCAAATTTCTTGTTTATCTCCAATTCGGCGCGAATATTGTTTATCAAGTCCCGGGTTTCCTTCTTTTCGTGCAGGTTGTTAAAAAATTCGGTAACAATAAGCGCCAGTATAACACTGAAGATAATGAGGACTGATTCTCCCACATATTCTTTCCAGTCTCTTAAAATATAAACCTCCGGTATCTTTTTTTTATTTGATTCAGGATGCTGACCGTTATCGGGTACTGTTTCTTCCATATAAAAAACTTTAAGCTAATTTATAAATTTAGGATAATTAAACAGGTTGATTGAGTTTATTGGGTTGATTAAGTGAATGGTTGTTTTAGTAATACTACAATATCTCCATACTTCAATTCTTATAACCAGTATAACCTATTCAACTCAATCAACATAATCAACTAATATTTTCTATCTTTCACCCGTATTATAACATTTCCATTTTTCGCCCGTATTACAACATCATGACTGACGGCTATTTTATTTTAGAAGACGGGGAACAAACGGGGCCCTACACATTTGATGAGTTAACGGAGTTAGAGATTGATATCCATACCAGGATATTGCCACCTAATACGGACTCATGGCAAGACGCCTGTGACCTACCCGAGCTTTATCCTTATTTTGAGGCACAGGGAATATATTTGCCAACCGGCGATAACCTGGCTTCATTTGGCTGGAGGTTCCTTGCTTTTATAATTGATGTTATTGTTTTGTCTTTTTTGATGGATTTTATTCTGGGAGTCTTAATTTTAAACGGCGTGTCAATAAAATTACACTCATACAACGACATTTTCAAAATACCGAAGGCTGAACTACAATATCTCACCTTGATTACTTTACTTACCTTAATTGTATATAATGCAATATGTGAAGCATCGCCCATGAGAGGCAGCATTGGTAAAAGGATTTTAAAAATAGTTGTCGTAGATATCGATGGTATAAGGCTTAGTTTTTTTAATGCGCTTTTAAGAAGTATAGGCAAAGCGGCATCCATTTATTTCCTTTACCTCGGTTTTTTAAGCATATTATTTACCGAATACCGCCAGGCTGTACATGATCTGCTGGCTAAGACGTATGTGGTGAAACGGGATTAGGTAATAAGCCGCTCCTTTAAATCAATTGTCTTAACTTCTAACACACGCCCGCTCAATCGCCGCGGGGCTGTTACTTTGTCTGCATATCCAATTCCGAATGGTTAGCGAGTTGTACAAGTAGCGCCCTAATGACACAAAGAAGATACTTGTTGGTGACAACACCATAGGCGTTCGGAAGATCAAAAATTGTACTTTGTGATACAGCTTAAAGTTATTTGTAGTTCATTTAATAATCGTCCCGCTCATGGCCGCGGGAGGCCTAGTTCTTTTTCCTTAGATGAAAAAGAACCAAAAAATCAAGTCAGAAAAAAGCTTCCACGCTGCAGGCAAAACACCCTGGCCCGCTTTTCTGACAGGCCTTCGCCCGCTTTTGATTTTGCTTTAATAAGATAATTCATTTACTATTATTAAATTATTTTCCCCCGTCAGCAGAATAGCTTCGGGAAAAAGCATGAAAAACAGCAAGCCTGTGAGGTGCAAGGGGCATAGCAACTTTTTGTATGCAGGGTATAAAGGCGAAAGGTTAGCCCGGCAAAAAGATTGCAGCCCCCGCTGTTTTTCCTGCTTGTGTGCGAAGGCCCTCGGCGGCAAAGAAGCATTTCTGATGACTTGATTTTTTTGTTACTTTTTGTATCAAGACAAAAAGTAATAGGCCTCCGCGGCCATGAGCGGGAAGATTATTATTTGAAGCAAGAAATAAAGTTTAAAAAAGGTAAGGGTAAAACAATTCGATAACCCGCTGCCAAAGGAGGGAATTTAATTGTCTACTTAATCTTCCGAACATCTATTGTGACAACACCAAAAAGGGCAAGGGACTATTTGTTCGGGCGTTTTAGTGTATGATGATGTTTAACATTATTCATCGCAATGTCGAGCGCTATCGAATCAGGGTATATCCTGCCGTAGTTGGGGACACCCTTGCCGTTCAGCATAACAAAAAACTTAATGCTGTCGCCTTTTATGGTGCCGTCGGTTATTGCAAAGTCGTTGTTTTCCGGGAAAAGCACATCGCCTGTAAACTTTTCGCCGTCGGTTTTAAAGGTATAAGTAACCTCAAAACTGCTGCCATCGCCAGGTTTTAGCGTGGTTACCCATTTGCCGTCGATCCCGGCTATGGCAGCTATACCTAATAAAAAACACCCTGCAAGCACAGTTGTTAACAATAGCTTTCTCATTTTCCTGGTAATTAATGGGTTTGAATAGTAAATATATTGAAATAATGGGATTGATGAAATTTTGGAAGGTTTATTTTTTGTGCGATGCCGCCCATGGGGGCGGCCGGGCGTTCCATTACAAGTTCTCCCTGTGCTGCCGCAAGGCCAATGTCATTAAGTTAAGAAAAGAATGTTTTAAACCCTCTTTTTTGCTTGCAAAAGAGAGGGTGATCGAGCGAAGCGATGATCGGGTGAGTAAATATTGAAGCGACATTACCGGTAATTCATTGGCGCTTCTGTCCGCCGGGTTGACTCACCCCGACTTTGCTTCGCTCGTCGACCCTCTCTTCGCCTGCGGCGGAAAGAGGGTGAA
>DASXMZ010000454.1:0-2521 GCA_036495385.1 Mucilaginibacter sp.
GCACACCGTGGTCGAATTGGTTGGCGCGGGCTATGAGCCTGTAATTGTTGACGACCTTTCAAATTCAAACCCGAAGATATTAGATCAGCTGAGCAAAATCATTGGCTTCAAACCTGCTTTCCATAAATTTAACTTATGCGATCCAGATAAAACAAGGGAGCTATTTACTTTGGAACCTGATATAGCAGGCATCATTCACTTCGCCGCTTCCAAAGCCGTTGGCGAATCAGTACAAAATCCATTAAAATACTACCGCAATAATCTTTATTCATTAATAAATTTATTAGAAGCCGTAAAGGAAAAACCGATAAGCTTTGTTTTTTCGTCAAGCTGCACTGTTTATGGCCAGCCAGATGAATTGCCCGTAACTGAAAATGCTCCGGTAAAACCGGCTCAATCGCCATATGGTAATACAAAGCAGATAGCGGAAGAGATTCTTGTAGATTCAATTGCTTCGGGTGATATTCAAAAAGTGATTTCCCTGCGGTATTTTAATCCGGTTGGCGCACATGAATCGGCATTGATTGGCGAACTGCCTATAGGGGTACCTCAAAACCTGGTGCCTTTTATTACACAAACAGCGATCGGTAAAAGAAAAAAAGTGACTGTATTCGGCAATGATTACCACACAAAGGATGGCAGTTGTGTTCGCGATTATATCCATGTGGTCGATTTAGCAAAGGCACACGTAGCCGCATTAAAACTAATGGAGCAGAAAAGCTTTAAAGGCTTTGACGTATTTAATATCGGTACCGGCAAAGGCAGTACGGTGTTGGAAATTATCATCGCTTTTGAACAGGCTACAGGGGTAAAATTAAACTACGAGATAGGGCCCCGCCGAAGTGGCGACGTAGAAAAAGTTTGGGCTGATGTAGCAAAATCGGTAAAGGAATTACGCTGGCAGGCACAATCAGGGCTCGACCTGATGATGTCATCTGCCTGGGAATGGGAGAAGTATTTATCTCAAAACCCGTTTTAAACAAAAAAGTATAAATGCAAACTATAGTTATTACAGGTGGGGCGGGCTTTATCGGCTCGCATGTTGTACGTCGTTTTGTAAAAAACTATCCTGGTTATAAAATAATTAATCTTGATAAGTTAACCTATGCCGGCAACCTGGCCAATTTGAAGGATATTGAAAACGAGCCCAACTATAAATTTATTAAAGGCGATATAGTTGATATTAATTTTATTAACCAGCTTTTTGCAAGTGAAAAACCTGACGCAGTTATTCATCTTGCAGCAGAATCGCACGTCGACCGGTCAATAACAAACCCACTCGAGTTTGTTATCACTAATGTTGTTGGCACGGTAAACTTGTTAAATACTGCCCGTCAGGCCTGGGCTGGCAGGTATGATAAAACCCGCTTTTACCACGTATCAACTGATGAAGTTTACGGCACGTTAGGCGAAACGGGAATGTTCACCGAGGAGACAGCTTATGATCCCCACTCGCCTTATTCGGCGTCAAAGGCAAGTTCCGATCATTTTGTAAGGGCCTACTTTGATACCTACGGCCTAAATACCGTTATCTCTAATTGTTCAAATAACTACGGCTCGTTTCACTTTCCTGAGAAGCTGATACCGCTGGCAATAAATAATATTAAACAAAATAAACCTGTACCCGTATATGGTAAAGGGGAAAACGTTCGCGATTGGCTATGGGTTGAGGATCACGCCCGCGCCATCGATGTGATATTTCATAAAGCAAGAGCCGGGTCAACCTACAACATAGGCGGCCATAACGAATGGAAAAATATTGAGCTGATTAAGTTATTATGTCATATATTAGATGATAAACTTGGACGAAAACCAGGGGAGTCGGCGAAACTAATCACTTTTGTTACTGACAGGGCCGGGCACGATTTGCGATATGCAATTGATGCGTCAAAGCTTAAAAATGATTTAGATTGGGTTCCGTCTATTACTTTTGAAGAAGGCCTGGAGAAAACTGTGCAATGGTACCTGGATAATGAAGAATGGTTAAATGACGTCACTTCGGGCCACTATCAACAATATTATAATGACCAATATAATAACCGCTAAGCATGTTTAGTTTTTTTAAAAGAAGCGAATCTAAAAAACATATCACTTTTGACTATAGCTCATTGATGGTCGACATGCATTCGCATGTTCTGCCGGGCATCGATGACGGAGCAAAAACGCCTGAGGAATCTATTCACCTTATTAAGAGAATGATGGACCTGGGTATAAAAAAAATAATAGCCACACCGCACATTATGGCCGATTATTATAAGAATACGGCCGAAACAATTAACGCCTCGCTTAATATCTTAAAAACTGAATTAAAAAACCAAAACATCGACATCGAAATAGAAGCCGCTGCTGAGCATTATTTCGACGAAACGTTTGAAACCCGTATAAACGACGGCAAACTAATGATAATGGGCGACAACTACGTCCTTTTCGAATTCTCATTCATAGGTAAACCGCCAAATGTATTCGAGATAATTTTAAAATTAAAAGGACTTGGTTTTAAACCTATACTTGCTCATCCCGA
>DASXMZ010000455.1:0-7468 GCA_036495385.1 Mucilaginibacter sp.
ATTGAAGGTAACACCTTTTAGCTTTAGACTTTCCGCTTTGAAAAAGATTTGAAATAATTTGCTTAGCGGTGCGCAAAATGCTAGTTTTAAACTTTGCGCTTTCTCCTTTCAGCTAACAAAAAAATACCATGGAATCAAAAAGGCAACAAAAATTTGCAGGAGTTATACAGCAGGACCTGGCGGCCATATTTCAGCGCGAAGGGGTAAACTATTTGCCTAACACGCTTATCACTATCACCAAAGTAAGGGTTACGCCCGATTTGGCCATTGCGCGGGTATTTTTGAGTTTTTTTAATAATAACAATTCGCAGCAGGCTGTGCAAACCATTAAATCGCACGCGTCAGAAATACGGTACAAGCTTGGCGCCCGGATAAAAGACCAGGTTAGGATAATACCGCAACTGGAGTTTTTTGTTGACGACACCAGCGATTACGTAGAACGTATGGACAAGATCTTCGACAAAATAAGCAAGGAAGACCGGCAACCCGAAACCGAGTAGGAAGTTTTTAGTCTTTAGCCCCCGAGTCCTAAGTCTGAAGTTTCAGATTTGGTCCTTAATGATAATCCACATTTATTAATTTACCTCCGATCGGTATGGATTTCTCCGCTATGTTAGCTGCTTATTTAGAAGCGCATCGCAATGCTTTAAGCAAGGTGGTTGATTTTATTCCTAGCGACCGGCTTTATCGTTTTGACCTTACTGGGGAGAACAAAGAACTGGACGCCGCAATCATTTCAGATACCTCAAAGTTTTGTAATTGGATAAATAATAAACTTAGTGATAACAACTGCATCTATGGCATCGGCGGCTATATGGAACACCGTACCATATACGCGGGTATTCCCTTGTTTGACAACGGCGCGGATGAGCCTCGCTTTCTGCATTTGGGTATTGATATATGGGCCGATGAGGGCACGGTGGTTTATTCGCCCTTAAAAGGTAAAGTACATAGTTTCAGGGACAACAATAATTTTGGCGATTATGGGCCAACCATTATTTTGGAACATGACCTTGACGGGCTAAAACTATACAGCTTGTATGGCCACTTAAGCCGCAAAAACCTTGAAGACTTATATATTGATATGCCCGTTGGTAAGAACCAAAAAATAGGTGACTTCGGTGATATCGAGGAAAACGGCCATTGGCCGCCTCACCTGCATTTTCAGCTAATGTTTGATATGGAAGGAAATCGAGGCGATTATCCGGGCGCTTGCCGGTACTCTGAAAAGGAAAAATATCTTAAAAATATTCCTGATCCGCAGCTCATTTTACAATTTCCCAAAGCTGTTAATAACTAAGCTCCGTGTGTTCTCAGTATATAGCGCTATTATCCAAATAAAAATTGTCAATAATACATTAATTATTATCTGAAATTTATTTAGCTTCGGATAGTTATATAAACCAATCAGTAACCATAATTATTTACCCTATGAAATTTAAAATTTTATTGCTGTTGTGTCTTGTTTTTCCGATCTTCCAGCTATCAGCACAATCCCTTAAAATATACCAGGTAAAATCTCCCGATGGTAAAATCAGTATCACTATTAACCCTGGCGCTGTTATAAATTGGTCGGTTAAACACGGTGATGCCGAAGTTATAATGCCTTCGGCAATTTCTATGACGCTTGATAATGGGGAAGTTCTCGGAAAAAACGCTGTAGTAAAGAAAACGTCAGCAACAGCAATAAATGAGGTTATCAATACTCCTGTTTATAAAAAAGACAAAGTGCAGAATAATTGTAACCAGCTTACCTTAACTTTTAAAGGCGATTATGGTTTGATATTTCGTGCTTATAATGACGGTGTTGCCTATCATTTCTTCACACAGAAAAAAGGGGAAATAACGATAGTCAATGAAGAAGCCAATTTCAATTTTAAAAATGACGATAAGGCTTTTTTGCCTTTTGTAAACGATTATCGCAACAAGGATAAATTTAATGTATCGTTCGAAGCGCATTATGACAATATCAACATTTCGGCCATCAAAAAGGATACACTGGCTTTTTTGCCGGTACTTGTTGATGTGGGTAACCCGCTAAAAGCCGTTATACTTGAGGCCGACTTGCAGGATTATCCCGGCATGTTCTTAACTTCAGGAGCAGGCAACAACCTTCATAGCGTTTTTGCTCCATATCCTACAGAAGAATCCATTCATGGTTTAAATTATGTAGTAAACAAAAGGGCCGACTACATAGCCAAAACTAATGGCACGCGAAGTTTTCCATGGCGGGTTGTTGTTGTAAGCACCGAAGACAAGCAACTGGCGGATAACGATATGATGCAGCGGTTGGCAGAACCTTCAAGATTGACCGACGTGTCGTGGATAAAACCCGGCAAAGTTGCATGGGACTGGTGGAATGACTGGAACATCAGCCATGTTGATTTTAAATCGGGAATCAACGTGCCTACCTATAAATACTACATAGACTTCGCGGCTGCCAATAAATTGGAATATATCATTATTGACGAAGGCTGGTCGGATGACCACGACCTTAATATTTCCAAGCTGGATGTACAGCAGATTGTAGATTATGGCAAACAGAAAAATGTTGGAGTAATATTATGGTCAACCTGGTATGCGATTACACGTGATGCAGACGGCCTGTTTGCTAAATTTTCGCAAATGGGGGTAAAAGGTTTTAAGATTGATTTTATTGACCGTGACGATCAAAAAGCCGTAAGCTCGTTATATGAACTTGCCGGCAAGGCAGCTGCGCACCATTTGCTGGTCGATTATCATGGTATGTACAAACCCAGCGGTATGGTACGTACTTATCCGAATATAATTAATTGCGAAGGTGTAAAAGGTCTGGAAAACATGAAATGGGGCACAGATAACCAACCCGGCTATGATGTAAGCATTCCCTTTATCCGGATGATGGCAGGTCCAATGGATTATACGCCCGGCGCTATGCGCAATGCTTCAAAAGATGCTTACCGGCCAATAAACTCTAATCCTATGAGCCAGGGAACGCGCTGTCACCAGTTAGCTATGTACACCATATTTGAGGCACCGCTGCAGATGTTGTCTGATAATCCGACGACCTATATGCGTGAACAGGAAAGCACGAATTTCATTGCTGCTATTCCAACTACGTTCGATGAAACAGCATCGCTTGACGGTAAAGTGGGAGATTATGTTAGCATGGCCCGCCGGAAGGGTACTACCTGGTATGCCGGTGCCATGACCAATTGGAATGCCCGTGAACTAACCTTAGATCTTTTATTTTTGGGTGAAGGAAATTATAAAGCAACCATATTTGCAGACGGGGTAAACGCCAACCGTGATGCGACTGACTATACAAGTAAAACAATTACCGTAACCGCCAAAGATAAATTGAACATAAAAATGGCGTCGGGCGGTGGCTGGGCTGCAAGGTTTGAAAAGGAGTAAGCGCTGGTTATATTATTTTGATGCACGACAAACCGTATCAGGCAATTGAGCAAAATTCTGCGTGCTTTGTTATTTTAACATGGCAAAGCACGCAAACTCAAAGGATAAATGGTGGAAAAAGCAAAGTCAGGAAAACCGACAAAGAATATCATCGGGATAAACCTCATTGCGGTGACATCGCAAAAAAACACGAAAGGTAAGAACAGCCTGTTCATTCGGCTGATAAAAAAGCCTGAAATCCTTTTAACAGAATTCTTTTTAAAAAATATAGTTTTATTGGAGCGTGCAACTATTTGCGGCGCTTGTCCGTCATTTATAAACTTTGAGCAATTTCTGTTTTGTAAGCCCATTTAAAGCTATGAAAATACATTTTACCCTACTGTTGCTATTAAGCGGCCTATTTGGCATGGCACAAAATAAGCCTGCTAATCTTCAAATCGGTATCGATTCAATATTTAAGGTGTACGACAAACCGGCCAATCCAGGTGTAGCCGTTTTAATTGTAAACAACGGGAAAATTGTTTTTGAAAAAGGGTACGGTATTGCCAACCTTGAATTTGACATACCGATTTCACCCGCAACGGTTTTTGATATTGCGTCAGTGTCCAAGCAGTTTACCGGCTTTGCTATTTCAACGCTGATACAGGAGGGTAAGATTTCGCCCGATGATGATATTCATAAATATTTGCCCGAGGTGCCGGATTTTGGTAAAACGATAACCATACGCAACCTGATTCATCACACCAGTGGCTTGCGCGATTGGCCGGAGGCGCTTCACGCAGCCGGATGGCGATGGGAGGAAGCCTTCAGATATGACGATATTATGCGGATGGTTAAAAAACAGAAAGAATTGGATTTTGACCCTGGCTCACAATATCAATACTCAAATACAGGATATAACCTGCTGGCTGCCGTTGTTGCCAAAATAAGCGGTAAAACTTTTCCAGACTGGGTAATGGAAAATATTTTTAAACCTTTAGGTATGAATTCGTCGCAAGTATTAAGTGATTATTCAAAAAATGTAAAGGGGCACGCCACCGGCTATTACTTCGACGGTGACGAATACCACAAAAGCAACGATGCCCTTACTGCCTTTGGTTCAAGCTCAATTCACACTACCGTTGAAGATTTGGCCAAATGGGTGATCTATTTCCAAAAGAAACTGGACGAAAAAGATCCCGTTTTTTTGAGGTTGACAGAAACGGATGTACTCAATAATAAACAAAAAAACAACTATGCATACGGCCTGATCGTAAATGAAAGCAATGGTTTGAAAAATATTTCGCACGATGGAGGATGGGCCAGTTATTCCACGATCATTTCCAATTATCCCGAACAGAAGCTTTCTATTATTCTTTTAAGTAACAACGGTAATTTTAACTCTTACGGCTATGAAAATGCCGTTGCGCGGCTGATTTTGAAGGATAAAATTAAGCCTGCCCAAAAAAGGGAAGATTTAGGCGGTCTGCCAACAATTAAGCTTGACACTGTGCTATTGAAAAAATACACAGGTACTTACCATTTGGGTCCGGGATGGTACGTTACGTTTACGCTTGAAGATGGAAAAATAATGACCCAGGCTACGAACGAAGATAAATTCCCGACAGATATTAAATCAGATACGGTTTTATGGGTTCCGGCTTACAGTTCGTCCGTTACGTTTACTAAAATTACCGATAAGGCGAACGCAATCAGGTATCACGGCAACATTGCGGAGAGGGTTACGCCAATCAAAACAAGCCTCGTGCAACTTGATCTGTATGCCGGTACTTATTATAGCAGGGAATTGGAAACAACTTACAAGTTATCTATTGAAAACGGTAAACTAGTAGGCCATCACATGCGTTTGGGCGATTTTAATTTAGATCCTGATATAGCAATCGCTGATAAATTTAGCAGCCATGTTGGCGCACTCATTTTTTATAAAAACAATCAAAATAAGATAGCGGGTTTCAGACTTTCAGGAGGTAGGGTAAGGAATATTCTTTTTGAAAAACAGCCTTAGCCGTCAAAATACAATCTACCTGCTTATCCCTGCAGAGTTAAATTGCAGATCATATAGCTTCCGGTAATAACCATTTTCTATTCGCAGCAATTCCTGGTGGGTACCTGATTCTTTTATTTCACCATGATCAAGCACAATAATTTTATCCGCATTTTGTATAGTTGACAATCTGTGTGCTATTACAATTGCAGTACGGCCCTGCATCAGTTTATTGATGGCGTTTTGTATCAATATTTCAGTCTCTGTATCAACAGAAGAAGTAGCTTCATCCAAAACCAAAATGGTTGGGTTATAAACTAATGCGCGGATAAATGAGATTAGCTGCGCCTGTCCTGCAGACAGCGTTGCGCCCCTCTCCATCACATTGTAATCATATCCTCCCGGCAAACGTTCAATAAACTCATGGGCACCGACATCTTTCGCGGCTGCGATTATTTGCTCACGCGTTATTTCCTGGTTATTTAAGCTGATATTATTGCCAATGGTATCGGTAAACAGAAAAACATCCTGTATTACGGTAGCTATGTGCGAACGCAGGTAATCAACATCGTAATCCTTTATGTCGCGCCCATCAACTTTTACACTGCCCTTGTTTATCTCATAAAAACGATTCAAAATGTTTATAGTCGATGATTTTCCCGCTCCGGTAGCACCCACCAACGCCAGCGTCTTTCCGGGTTTTACATCAAAACTTATATTCTTTAAAACCCAATTCTCATCATTATAAGCAAACCAAACATTATTAAATTCTATTTCACCTTGTAAGTTTGCCGGTTTCAGTTTGCCTTCGTTAATTGCTACTTCATTTGTGTCCAATACCTTGAATATCCTGTCGGCACCCACCATACCCATTTGCAGGGTATTGAATTTATCAGCAAGCTGCCGTATCGGCCTGAAAAGTATATTCAACAAATAGATGAATGCCGTAATTACTCCGGGTGTAACCGGTTTTTTTGCAAATATACTTTTAAGAGATGCGATAAATTTGGCAAAGCCGCCCAATTTCGGGTCGTGCCCTGGAACGCTGGCAAACTGTAGTTGCTGATCTAATAAAATTCGTTTGCAGCCGTACCAAACCAGCAAACCCATACAAACTGCGAATAATATTTCAACCACAGGGAAGAAAATTGAGTAATACCAATTTGATCGGATGTTGGCGTCGCGGTATTTTGTATTAACCGTTTTAAATTTTCGCATCTCCTGATCTTCACGGGCAAAATATTGAATAACGCTTATGCCGGAGATATGCTCGGCCAAAAAAGTGTTCAAATGAGCAACCTGTGTGCGCACTTCCTGGAACGACGATTTTATAGCCTCCTTAAAAACGTAGGTCGACAGCAGGAGAAACGGCATAGGGATCAGTGTAATCAACGCCAGCTTCCAATCTACAAAAATCATATAACCGATGACGGCTATCACCAACAGCATATCGCCCATAATGGATATTAATCCTTCCGAAAAAATATCGGCAATGGTTTCAAGATCTGAAACAGTTCTTGTAATCAACATGCCGATAGGGGTGCGGTCGAAATATTTAAGCCGTAAGCTGGTGATGTGATTAAATATATCAATCCGCAGGTCGCGGATAACGGATTGACCCAATGAATTGGTTAGATAAGTTTGCCAGTATTGAGCAGCGGTTTGAATTATTAGCTGGCCAATCATCAGTTCCACCATAAAAACCAGCCCGGAGTAATTGTCCTTTAAGATATATTCATCCAGTGTTTTTTGCGTCAAGATAGGTAGCACCAAAGCAGATGCTGCCAAAAAAATGGTTAGAAATACTGATATGTTAAACGTCGTTTTATAGGGTTTTACATAATGCATTACCCGTTTTAGCAGTTTCCAATCAAGGGCCTTTCCGGTGACGCCCCCCCCGCCTCCGCCAGCTGGCGGAGGAGTTTTTGATTTGTTATTTTGTTCGCTACTCACTTATGATCAAAATTACTTAAAAATTAATTTATTCGTTCCCCCTTTAGGGGGTTAGGCGGCTAATATTTTATTTCCGTCAGATATAAGCCACAAGCCGGAACAGACATTCCAGCATTACTGCGGTTTTTGCTCTCA
>DASXMZ010000456.1:0-2473 GCA_036495385.1 Mucilaginibacter sp.
CCAGAGTTCGCTTTTTTGACTTATCATCGACACTAAGTGTGAAACAGTTGTACCGGCGCCCAAACCTATTGTTTGGCCGGGTTTTATTAATTGCAAAGCCGCTTTTGCGGCCTCTACTTTGTAATCGGTCATCGACGATAAAATTGCAAATAAAAATTCCGTTATAGGGATTGATTATAATATCATAGGGCTAAAGTTTCTCCTTTATCTATTTCATCCTCCATTCGACGCGGCAGATCAGCATCCGCCGTTAATTTTGTCGGCGTAATGCTACCGCTATCCATCTGCTGCTGTGGCGCTAATGGCTGCGGAGCAGTTAACATAACTTGTTTCGCGGCCGCGAGGTTAGCCTGGTTAGTGGTCACTTTGCTTTCAAAATATGATTGTGTTGCCTTGGCGCCGAAAACAAATCCTATAATAGATACCCACCATTGATCAACTCCAATCTCTTTTAAACTGTGCCGGTCCCAGCCAATTTTCAATAATAAAAGACAAATAACGTTTATAATCATGAATACGATAATTCTCATAGTACTTAAACCCTTATTTGAATCTCTTAGTAATTCGGGAAAGGCAAACGCAATACCGAGCATAATGGTAAAAAAATCAATGGCAATCGTTTCACCATTGAGTTTGTCAGCTATTAGTCCAATAAATAAATAAACTAGTCCGAAAAAGATTACAGCGAACCCTATGATCTGAAGAACAGATATTTTTTCGTAGGAACTGTGTATGAGTTTTCTTTCCATAATTAAATTGGCAAATGCATTTTTACATTTAAGATAAAATTAGTAGATAAAAACTTAATTACCAAACTGTTAAAACAATGTTAATAACTTAAAATATTATTTTTAAAATATAAGTTAATTTATTAATATTTGGGGATTTTGCTTACTGCCTTTTTTCACCCATTCCTTTATTTAGACCAAATGAAATATTAGGATTATTTTTATCTAACTGTTGACCGCATGAAACAAGCCATATTTTTCTTTGCAGTGATCATTTTGAATTTTGTGTTAAGCAGCTGCGCAACGCTAACCAAATCCCAGTTGAACGAAGTTAACGCATTTGGGCAGTTAACCTGCAACTTTTCGGCTTTCCCCGGTACCATTGTCAGCACCTATAATCATGTTCACCAGCAACAGGAAATTTATCGGGCCAATAGCCTTGCCGACCCGGCCGCACACTTTGCCGCTATTAAACAGGCAAATGATTTTTTAAGGATCACGAAACCTTATCCCGAAAAAATTGATCTCAGCCTGAAAATTATCGATGAATATGCGCGGGGGCTCATTTTACTCACCGACAACAAGCATCAAAAACTATTCGATACAGCAGCAGCAAAATTTGGCACCAACCTGGAGAGTTTAATAACTACGTATAATAAAATAGATGCCGGCGCTCAATTACCAACAGGTATCGGATCGGCAGTAGCTGCCGTAATTATCCTTGGCGGCGATGTTTATATAAGGAGCAAGCAGGCCGAAGATATTAAACAGGTGGTGCCATTAGGAGATGTGATCATTGAGAAAATGACAAACAACCTGTTGGACTTTCTAGGAGCGAAAGATGATCCGCAAAATACAAAAAGCCTGCAGTACCTGATTAGCCAGGAAAAAGAGAGTGTTGAAAACAACTACCGGGCATACCTGGGTCTAAACAGGGATGTAATAAGCATCAATAAAGACAAGGATAATTATCCAGGATTTATCAAACACGAGCGCTTTGCCTCTGTCACCGATGACAGGGACTGCCTGCAAATGCTCCAGGGCCTGGATGGCATTGAAGTGCTTCGGTTACAATGTATTGATGCCGTGACCGGACTCCGTAAGGCTCATGCTAAACTCCTCAAAGATATTCAGCAGAAAATAACACTTAAACAATACGCGCAGGAAATACAGGATTACAGCGCCGAAGTAAAAAATATCTACAGCACCATCAGTGCCATTAAATAATAGAACCATGCCAAAAACACCCACATTAGCGCAGGTAAACAAGGCCATGGCAGCCGTAAGTGCTGCTTTACAGGATATGACTGTTCCTGAAGATTTTGAGGATACACTTAATGAGTTGTCCAATACCTTGCAGGGAATACAGGATGCAATTATTGAACAGACTCAGCAAGTGCTTATCAATACGCTTGCCGCTGACAACGCGGAGTTACAGGCCCTGAACCAAAAAATAAACGACTTGTGTAATGATCTCGATCAAACTACCGCGACCATTAAAACCGTGGCCACAACCGTAGGCACTGTTGCTTCGATAATTGGCGGTTTGGTTTAAATCAAAATGCCAACAGTTCTTTATACGTTATCCTGTCAAAATTCATCCACCTCAATTTTCACTGGACCCAATAAACCTGAAGGCGTTAACTTCGAACTTTTGTTGAAATAATTCCAGGTGGTAAAACAATACCTGCCTTTTGAAGGGCGCGGTGTATTATTAAGAAACCAATCCGGAAATTCTTTTAGGT
>DASXMZ010000457.1:0-14835 GCA_036495385.1 Mucilaginibacter sp.
ATCTATTCAGAAAGATTTCATTGTTGCCTTACTCGTTTTGCAGAGAAATGGTTTTTACAAACCAGTATGAACGAAATTATTATTCAAAAATATATCCCTGGACGAAAATTAAAAACACTTGTGTGATACCAATTGGGTCAAATATTCACGCAATAACTAATCTCAAATTTTCGGATAGAAAAATTGAAAACATTGTACATTTTGGCCAGATACGACCAGAGAAAGGTATTGAAGATGTTATTGAGCTGGCAGCATTAATTAAAGAACAGGGGTTACCATTTAAGGTAATAATTATGGGGCGTACGTACGATCATTTTTACGATTTTTATAAAAAGATGGAAGAAAAATCGGCTAATCTTCCGGTACAGTGGCTTTTGAATGTCAGCGAAGCGGAGGTTTCGAGCGTGTTGGGTTCAAATAAAATATCTTACTTGCCTTATCCAGATGGTGTGACCGAAAGAAGAGGATCCATGTTTGCCGCAATGGTTCACAAGATGGTAATTTTTACTACCAAAAGTCAACAAACCCCATCTGAATTTGATAATATAGTGGCTTATAAAGAGTCGCCGCAAGAGATGGCAAAATATCTTTCTTCCCCGTCCGTAAGCGCTGATCTTGATATTTTAAAAAACAACTTCGAATTAAAAATAAATTTATTCTTAAATAAATATAATTGGAATTCTATTATGGATGACTACATTAAGCTTTATAATAAAGTTTATGACGAAACATGCCATTAAACTTTACAAAACATCGAATTTTAAATTAAATTTCTTCATAAATGATAATTCGCTCAAAAGCGCCATTACGTTTGGGATTAGCAGGAGGCGGAAGTGATGTTTCACCTTACAGCGATATGTATGGCGGCCTTATTTTAAATGCTACTATTAACTTATTTGCTTATTGTACAATTAAAGAATGTGATAATGGTGAGATCAGAATAAACGCTCCCGACATTAATACTTCTGTTAATTACAAGGCCAAACTTGAATTGCCTTTTGATGGAAAGTTGGATTTGCATAAAGGGGTATACAACCGTCTTGTCAGAGATTTTAAAATATCAGCTCCTTTGTCATTTGAGCTTACAACCTATTCAGATGCTCCACCAGGCAGCGGATTGGGTTCGTCTTCCACTATGGTTGTGGCTATTGTTAAAGCGTTTACAGAATGGCTCAGCCTCCCGTTGGGTGAATATGAAATCGCCCATCTGGCGTATGAAATTGAACGGATCGATTTAGGTTTGAGCGGTGGTAAACAAGATCAATATGCCGCGGCATTTGGAGGCTTTAATTTTATGGAGTTCTTTAAAGATGATAGAGTTATCGTTAATCCGTTAAGAGTTAAAAGATGGATAGTAGATGAAATCGAATCATGTATGTTACTCTATTACACAGGGGCATCACGTTCGTCCGCGCAAATAATTGATGAACAAAAGAGAAATACCTCCGATAGCAACAACTCAGCTGTTGAAGCCATGCATCAAATTAAGCATAGCGCAATTGAAATGAAGGAAGCTATTTTGAAGGGTGACGTTAGTTCCTATGCCAGAATATTGGGTGATGCCTGGGAAAGTAAAAAGAAAATGGCCAGTTCTATCTCAAATAGTCATATTGAGAGCATATTTAAGATCGCTATTAATGCTGGCGCTATAACTGGGAAAGTATCCGGAGCGGGTGGTGGCGGATTCATTATGTTTGTTATTGATCCGGTGAAAAAAGTGAGCATTATTAACGCTTTAAAAGCAAACAAAGATGGTATGGTTGTTTCGTTTCAATTTAGTGAAGGTGGCTGCCATGGCTGGAAAATAAATAATGATAAATGAATAACATTGTAATTAATCACATAACTGAGTCAATCGCTGTAAAAACTGCGTTATTAAACAATAAGTTTTTGATTGATGAAATTTCGCACGCAGCCGCCGTAGTTACAGAAGCTTATAAAAAAGGAAAAAAGACGATGTTAGCCGGTAATGGTGGAAGTGCTGCAGATGCACAGCATATTGCCGGGGAGTTCGTAAGTCGTTTTTATTTTGATAGGCCTGGCATTCCGTCGATAGCTTTATCCACAGATACATCTATAATTACTGCCATTGGTAATGATTATGGTTATGAAAAACTATTTGCCCGCCAGCTTCAGGCTCAGGGGATTGAAGGTGACGTTTTCATTGGCATTTCAACTTCCGGCAATTCTCCCAACATCCTGGAGGCACTAAAACTTTGCAAAGAACGGAGAATTATTTCAATTGGTTTTACAGGCGCATCAGGCGGCAAAATGGATGATTTGTGCGATATATGCATCAAAGTGCCATCTAACGAAACACCAAGAATCCAGGAAGCCCATATTTTAATCGGACACATCATCTGCTGTATCGTTGAAGAGCAGTTATTTAGCAATTACAAAAAGTAATAATGGAAGCAATTATCTTGGCCGGAGGGCTCGGAACACGCTTGAAAAGCGTTGTTAAGGATTTGCCAAAACCCATGGCTCCGATTAAAAATTTGCCTTTTTTGCATTATCTTTTTGAATGGTTGTCGTTGTATCCCGTATCTAAAGTAGTAATGTCCGTCGGGTATAAAGCAAATTTAATTGAACAGTACTTTAAAAATAGGTATAAAAACATTGAAGTTGATTACGCTTATGAAGATAGACCATTAGGCACGGGCGGTGGAATAAAAAATGCGTTGACTAAAACATTAAACAATGATGTTTTAGTTGTTAATGGAGATACTTTTTTTCCGATAGATATAAATTCTTTTGAAGATTTTCATATTAGCAATAATGCGGATATATCAATTGCGCTTAAGAACATGACCAATTTTGATAGGTACGGTTCTATAGAAATAGAGAATCACACAATTCTGAATTTTAATGAAAAAAAATATTTATCGAAAGGGCTGATAAATGGGGGCATCTACTTTTTAAATAAAAAAAAACTAAATATACCCTCGCTTCCTGATGTTTTTTCATTTGAACACGAAATATTAGAGAAGAAAGTACGTGACGGTAGTGCTGAAATAAAAGGCAAAATATTTTATGAAACGTTTATTGATATTGGCGTGCCGGAAGATTACCAAAAGGCTAACGAAATATTATGAAAAAAGCGCTATTCCTTGATCGCGACGGCATAATAAATATCGACAAAGGCTATGTGTATAAAATAGAAGACTTTGTATTTACCGATTTTATATTTGAGTTAGCATTACAGTATCAGCAAAAAGGTTATCTAATTATTGTTATCACAAATCAGGCGGGGATCGCCAGGGGATATTATACTATTGAGGATTTTAATGTACTTACGAACTGGATGATAAAAAAATTTCATGAAAGAGGGATTTATGTCACGAAAGTATACTTTTGTCCGCACCACCCTGATTTCACAGGGGTTTGCAGGTGCAGAAAGCCAAACACAGGCATGATATTGGACGCAAAAAGGGAGTTTGACATTGATTTGAAAAAGAGTATACTTATTGGTGACAAAGAGAGTGATATTGAAGCGGGAAGGAGAGCCGAAATTGGCGAACTAATCTTAAGAAAGCATTAATTCTGGTTATATTTATTTGTAGACGTAGAAGGGTCGGTAAGAATTGTTGTGAATAAAAATAGGAACATCAAAAGTTTCCAATATTTACGTTATCGGTTCGGTTTTTTGAACAAGAGGTTGTTGATGACGAGTATTAGTTTATTTAATTGTTTTTTTAGGTTTTATTAGCAGCTGTTTGGTTCTAAAAAATTCGATTTAATAATTGATATGTTTTCGAAAAATACATCTTTTAATGAAGAAGATATCTTTGTTATATCATTGTACCCACCTGTTCCCATATCGAGACCATACATGAAGCTTTTGGCAGACAATGCTTTACATTGATTTTAGCGAGGTCTTTTTTAACTATAATTAAAAGGAGCTAAAACAGTATTTTTAATAACGATAGTTATTAAGATTTTTATATTTGAATATGGCGAAAACTTGTTTACTTTGTCAAAAGTTATTGTTTGTATTACATATTTTATAGAATAAATATTTAATACCTGTTTAAACGACGAATGTTTTATGAAAAAAAATTTATGGGAAGATTTTGCAATTAATGATGCTGAGTATTATATCCTTACCGACAATCCATACCCTTCTAACTCCAAAGAAGGAATGGAGTATTTTTTTAAATCCGGCGAAGAATTCACTAATAAGATGTTAGCCGGTATAAAAGAAAGCATTGATTTTAATGGTACAGTTTGTGAAATTGGATGTGGCGTTGGAAGATTGTTAATTCCGCACTCTAAATTATTTGCTAAAAGTGTGGGAGTCGATATTTCAGAGACAATGTTGAATAAGCTTATGGCTAACAGTAAGAAGTTGAATGTTGATAATATTACGCCCTATTTGTCTTTTGAACCGTGGTACAATAATAATTTTTCATATGTATATTCCTTTATTGTTTTTCAGCATATTTCAGACTTTGAGACAATAAAAGATTATGTTTTAAAAATAGGGAAGTCCCTGCAAAAAAACGGTATTGCAAACTTACACTTTGATACGCGAAAAAAAACAATCATATATCTTCTGCGAAACGCATTACCTGATTTTATATTACCCAAGTCTCAACGAAAAGGGATTCGCCGTATCAGAAGGAATTCAAGCGAACTCGAAATGATTTTTAAAGAGGCAAACCTGGAAATAGTGAGTGAGACAAGAAAGGATAGCAAGGACCATATCTTTGTTTTACGGAAATAGACAAATTTTTCCTGGGTTCTTGATTGATTAACGAATGTTAAGCACAGACAATAATTTAACTAATCAGAATTCGTTTAAATGACGTCGGAAAGAAATTTGGAAAGCACGAATCCTCGAATGACTTTAAGATTTCAGTTAGCGGAATTTCCAAATAACAGGTCAGAGTAATTTTAATTTCTATATTTTATAGACTGATTTAATGAAAAAATACTTAATATTTATAAGTCTATCAATTTTTTTAGGATCAAAATCATTCTCTCAAACCATCTCTGTCGGTGATTATGCTGAAAGCATAGCTCGTCTGAATCAACTTTTGGGCATAAGTGATGATTTATCGTCGTTTACCCAACGTCCGGTAAACAGTGCATTTAACAGCAAAGGCGATTCTTCAATTCAAAATATGGTTGCCAGCCAGAGCCTGCTTCCAAAATTTAAGATGCTGGGAATACCTTCAGGTATAAAAGTGCTTCCATTTACATGGCTAAATGATTTCAATTCTAAATTGCCCTTCGGATATAATAATGGCCCATTGTATCCTAATGTGGGGTATCAAACTATGGTCACCGGTGGCATATATATTAAAGCAGGAATTCTTAATATTCAATTTAAACCCGAATTGGTGCATGCAGAAAATAGTCCTTTTCTAACCTTTGCAAATGTTCAGGCTAATTATAAATCCGGACTTATACACGCTTTTTTTAACGTTGTTAACGGCATAGATGCGCCGGAAAGGTTTGGGCCTTACGGGCTTAGTTATGCAGGCCCTGGTCAATCGAAAATAACGGTCAGTTACAAGAATATCGAAGCAGGTGTTTCGACAGAAAATATGTGGTGGGGACCCGGAATTCAGAATTCTATCATGATGAGTAATTCGGCGCCCGGTTTTTTACACTGGACATTTAATTCTATGAATCCAATCGAAACTAGTATAGGTTCATTTGAATGGCAATTGATAGGCGGTACATTAAGGCAGTCTGGATTTTTATCATTTGATGGTGGGCATTTGGTTTACGATCCGGGTTATTATATCCCAAAACCCGAAGTTTCCAGGTATCTCTCCGCTTTTACGGCTAACTGGCACCCTAAATGGCTGGATGGCTTATTCTTAGGTATATCTGGCTATGATTATATGGATAAAGATTCTTTTTACGAGAATAGAAGTTTACTGGGAAAATTAATTCCTGTATTTAAGTTTTCATCAGTTTCTGCGAATTCCAGAACGAACGGTACCCAAGGGGATGGCCAGGATTTTGCTTATGCTGTTAATATACGCCAGGTAATAAAAAAATATAACGCCGAAATTTATTTTGAATTCGCCAGAAATGATATAGCTGCAAGCTTTACAGATTTGTTACTCGAACCTGAAAATACGGCCGCATATACAATTGGCGGCTCGAAGATATTTACTTTGCATCCAAACCAATTCATAAAATTTTCAATGGAATTGACGCATTTGCAAGTTCCTGATACTTTTTTAGTAGGAGATGAGGCCTCCTGGTACGTTCATGACTCGAACCCAAGAGATGGTTATACTAACCTGGGGAGATATTTGGGAGCAGGAATTGGCCCCGGAAGTAACAGTTTGATGTTAGATATTAGCTATATAAAAAATATAAATTCCTTTGGGATGAAAGTTGAACGATTTGTGCACAATAACGACCTTTATTACTATGGAAATGCCGGTACAACCAACTTTGTGTCAAACTGGGTTGATATATCCGATACCTTTTACGCTAACATTAAACTTAAAAAGATACTCATTTCGGCTCAGTACACCCCGATTTATTCCTACAATTATGAATATCTTCAGGGTAATGATGTTAAAAACAAACACGCAAGAATTAGCTTAACTTACTATTTCGACTAATTACGCAGCATTTAAATAAATTTCGATTGACGAAATACGCGTTTTTATTCCGCCATCTGTGGTTTAATTCGTCTTTATTTTTTCTTTAATTGCATTTGCAAGATCGTAATTAAATTTATCCAACCAAATGTAAGCTCCATGCCAGGTCCAGTGTGTGTCTGAAGGTGAATAGGCGTCTTTTTTTGCAGCGTTAAGCAAAGAAAAGGCATCAACATACGGCACCAGTAATTCCTGCGAATTTTGTATTCTGGTAATCAGATAATTATACTTCAATTTATTGTAATCAGGCTCCAATATTGACACTGGGTTGGGTATAATTGACAGATATATTTTATTAAACCCAAGTTTCTTTGCCTTGAGATAAATTTTATTCAGACTGGCGACAATTACCTTAATTTCACTATCGGTCACGTGTTGGAATGAACTTGATATTTTTGACGAATCAATCGTTGGCGCATAAAACAGCTGATTTCCACTTTTAGATAATTTTACGTCTTTATCTATGGTGTTGAATAGCTTATAATTAAGATTTGCCTTAAATTCTTTAATGGGAGTAAAGACAGCGTAGTCACAAATATGGTATTCAAGGTTGGTGTTGATGTCTTTATTAAATAAAAAATGATACGCGTCTTTTATCTTTTCTTTCAATTTTGATTTTGAATTATTTGAGTAATTTTCGGAAATGATATTTTTCATATAATCGGAATCTTCCAAAAGCACGCGGACATTTCGTTCTGAAAATTCAAGTAATAAAACATTGATTTTAGATGTGTCTAATTTTGCTGCGAGGGTCTCTTGTTCGTTGGTTTTAATCTGCGTCAATTTTTCAACGCCGCAATAGTACTTAGCCGAATTAAAAAAGAGAAACATATAACTATCGCAAATTTCATATAAGTCAATTTTTTTTTGAACACTGCAGTCAGGAAGTTTAAAGCTACCTGTGCTGCGACGCTTAAATGATGATAAATAAGTTAAACCAAACAAATCGCCATACCTGTGCTTGTCAGATCCCCAAAAAGAATTTGACTGTTCCTTTAACAGATTTAATTTAAAGGTCAACTTTTGGGAAGAGCTGACAAAATATATCAGGATACAAATTCCCAATATGATATATCCAATAACTTTTCTCATTTCAAAATTGAAAATAGATAAATTGAGTGTTATTAAAAACCCCAAAAATATAAACCGAAACGAGCAGAAGAATAAAAGTAATATAAAACGATTTGGTGTTTTTAGTTGGAATTACAAGAAAATAATATTCCTTTATCATTAGTGAAATAATCAGCGCAAAAGAAAATATTAAGAGTGGTAGTGTTGCCACACTATAATTAAACTGTGCGAGAATTGAAAAGCTGAATATTTTTTGTAGTATAATTTTGGCAATATGAAGATTCGGCGATCTGAAAAATATCCATGTAAAAGTTACTAAAAAAAATATGCCACTGATGTGGAGAATACTTGTGATCCGATTATTCCTAGTGCCGAATGTATATTTTTTGAAACAATCATTTTTAAGGTGTTCTATTATTAACAGTGCGCCGTGCAATGCTCCCCATATTACAAATGTCCAGTTAGCGCCATGCCACAAACCGCTGATTAAGAATACGATCATTAGGTTTAAATATTTCCTGGGAATTGGCACTCTGCTCCCACCTAATGGAAAGTATAAATAATCTCTGAACCAGGTTGATAAGGACATATGCCATTTACTCCAAAATTCACTGAGCGATTTTGATAGGTACGGTACATTAAAATTATTGACCAATTTGTAGCCCATTGTTCTTGCCGCCCCTATGCCGATATCAGAGTATCCCGAAAAATCACAATATATTTGAAAGGAATACAAAATTGTGACAATCAAAAGGGTGCTGCCATTTTCAGACCTTGGATCAGCGTATACTTTATCAACAATTTGAGCTATCCTATCGGCAATTACTACTTTTTTAAATAATCCAAAGGCCATTTGCATTAAACCGCTTTTCAAATTCTCAAAACTATATTGTTGTTCTTTGTGAAACTGCCATAAAATATTTTGTGGTCGTTCTATCGGACCTGCAACCAGTTGAGGATAAAACATCACATATAAAGCGTAGATGCCGAAATGTTTTTCGGCCTTATAATTTCCTCTGTACACCTCAATTGTATAACTCATTGCCTGGAAGGTATGGAATGACAACCCTATAGGTAGCAACATCGTGAGAAACGGAAAAGGTGTGTGATGCGCGGTATAGCCTAACAGGTTATCAAGGTTATGATTAAGAAAATTAAAATATTTGAAAAATACTAAAACACCTATATTAGCTATCAGGCTTATTATTAGCAATGTTTTTTTTGCGGCGTGATTGGTTGTTTTCTCAAGAAATATTCCGGCGCAGTAGTCAATGCAGATGGTAAATCCCAAAATTAAAATGTATGCAGGAACAAATGACATATAAAAATAACAACTTGCTAAAAGTAATAACAGCCATCTGTTTTTATTGGGAATATACCAGTATAACAGCGTTATAATAATGTAAAATAGCAGGAATTGTAAGGAATTGTAAAGCATTAATTACTTGAATTTGTAATATTATTTACTTTCATCAGAAACAAATTTTTTGTGTTTCGATGAAAACCGGACAAGTTTTGCGGTCGATAATCAACTTTAAAAAAAAAATACAATTATCGTTAAAATGGGGATACTTAAAGTGTAAATTGACGGGTATAGAAAGAGCATTATTAATACTTTGCATGAATTTTGGCTAATTCGATAAAAACTGATTTAGACAATTACAATTCGAATTTATCTTTGTACCGTTAAAGATAGTATTAAATGCATTAAAAGCAATCGATCAAATTGCTAACTTTGCCGGCCATTGCAGGTTTAAATAATTTGATCATTTATAGTTTCAAAAATTAAATTTGCTGCGGTTATGCCATTGTCCTTGGTTACTTAAAATATTTATTAGTTAAATGAATAATAATATTTGTAATTTTCTTATTCGAAGGTGTTTTCAACACTTAGGATAGAATTAGTTTAGATTAAATGCTGATAAAATATAAGTAGTGAAGCGTTTAACATTGAAGCCCCATTTATATATGAACCATAGAAAATTAGGATTTATTTTAAGTGCACTAATATTTTTATTGTTCGTAAATTTCACCGCCTCGCAGGCCCAGGTACAAAGCATCCCCCAGAACATATCAAATATAAATGTAAACGACCTGACGGATGCGCAGATCCGTCAGCTGCTGCAGCAGGCACAGGGGGCTGGGCTGAGCGACAGCCAGATCGTACAGCAGGCACAAAGCCGTGGCATGAGCGATGACCAGGCGCAGCTGCTGACCAAGCGGATAGCGGATATCCGTGCCAAAGACGGCACCACGGGCAACGCAGGAGGCGGGCTTGACACCAGTTTCCAGAGCACCTCACGTAAACTGAATTACAAAGCAGACACCGGCAAGAGGCAGCAGCAACAGCAGCAACAGCAGCTGGATTTAAACGCGTTAAAGCCAAAGATATTCGGATCGGATTTGTTCAGGAACAAAGACATCAAGTTTGAGCCCAATTTAAAGATAGCCACGCCGGTAAACTATATAGTGGGTCCGGAAGACCAGCTGTTTATCACCGTATACGGGAAATCGGTAGCGAACTGGAAGCTGGAAGTATCACCCGACGGGAATATCAACATACCCGGCGTAGGGATATTAAACGTAGGGGGCAAAACGATAGAACAAGCGAGCGCAGCAATAAAGAGCAGGCTAACATCGAGCAACTATGCCATCGGTAAAGGTACTTCGGTCCAGGTGAGCCTGGGGAATATCCGAAGTATTAAGGTGATCATGGTAGGACAGGTAGTAAGTCCGGGCACCTATACACTGCCTTCGCTGGCCACGGTATTTAATGCCTTATATGCCTCAGGCGGGCCCAACGATAACGGGTCGTTCCGTCAGATCGCCATTATCAGGAATAACCGGGTAATCCGCCACCTGGATGTATATGATTTTTTAACAAAAGGGGAGCAGAAGGACAACATCAACCTGCAGGACCAGGACATCATCCAGGTGCCGAGCTACCGCACAAGGGTAGAGCTGTCGGGGCAGGTAAAGATCCCGGGATTGTTTGAAGTGCTGCCCGGAGAGAGTCTGTGGGATGTGCTCAGCTTTGCGGGGGGCTTCGCAGACCAGGCGTATACGGCAAGGATAAAAGTGATCCAGGTAAGCGATAACCAGAAACGGATAACGGATGTAACAGAAAACGACTATAAGAGCTATGTACCGTTAAGAGGGGATAAATATGTGATAGACAAGATACTGGAGCGTTATGAGAACCGGGTAACGATAACAGGAGCAGTGTTCCGTCCGGGGGAATACGAGCTGCAGAAAGGGCTGACGGTATCGGGTCTGATCGCCAATGCGGCAGGGCTGAAAGAAGACGCATTTACAGGCAACGGAAGCATCACCAGGCTGAAGCCGGATAATACCAAAGCGCTGCTCTCGTTCAATGTGAAAGATATACTGAATAAGACAGCAGCAGACATCCCGCTGCAACGGGAAGACAGCGTACGGATCACCTCGATATTTGATTTGGTGGATAAGCGAAAGGTAACAATAAAGGGAGAAGTAAGAAAACCGGGAACGTTTGCCTATGCCGACAGCATGACGGTGGAAGGGCTGATCATAGAGGGGGGAGGCTTTGCCGAAGGAGCGAGTTCGAAACGGATAGAAGTAGCAAGACGGGTAAACAACAGCGACCCGAAGTCGAAAGGGAGCATCGTGGCGCAGGTATTCAGTATAGATGTAAACGAGTACTTAAAAGAAGGGCAGGGGAACTTCAGGCTTCAGCCGTTTGATATCGTATCGGTATACAGTTTACCGGGCTATGAAAAACAGCGGATAGTAAAGGTAACGGGCGAGGTACTGTATCCGGGGTATTATACCATAAGGAAGAAGGACGAGAAGATCTCAGACATGATAGGCAGGGCAGGCGGGCTGACAGCCTCGGCGGATGTAGACGGGGGCACACTGAAGCGGAGTAACGTGGCGATACTGGGCGTAGAAAAGAACAAAGCAGATACGGCAGAATTGAGCCGTGAACGGCTGGAACGTTTAAACCGGTTAAAGCGGGACTATAAAGACTCGACCAAAACAGAAGATACCACAGCGGCAAGAAATAACAATGTAGGCATAGATTTGCGAAAGATACTGGAAAAGCCGGGAAGTAGCATAGATTTGCTGCTGGACGACGGGGACGAGATACGGATACCCAAACAGCAGCAAACGGTAAGAGTGAATGGGGAAGTACTCTTTCCGAGTGCGGTGGTATACAGTAACAGGAAAAGCTTTAAGTCGTATGTGCTTAATGCGGGGGGCTTCTCGCCGCTGGCACTGAAAAGAGGGGCATATATCATATACCAGAACGGGACGGTAAAAGGGACCAGGAAAATCCTGTTTTTTAACAACCACCCGGCGGTAAAGCCAGGCAGCGAGATATATGTGCCAAAGAAACAACCATCAAAAGGCGATACCGGGCAACAGATATTAGCCTACGCAACAGCCCTGGCGTCATTAGGAGCTATCATTTTAGGAATTGTAAGTTTGCACCTGTAATTTGTTGGTGTCTATAAAAAAACATGGATAATATCGATAAAATTGAACCTGACGAAATATCCGTCAAACAGCTGCTATCAAAGTTTAAATCGACAATCAGGTATGTAAAAAATAAGTGGCTAAGCTTGTTCTGGTTTAGTTTAATAGGAATTTTATTCGGTATTGCTTATTCATTTATTGAAAACCCCGATTATAAAGCTGTATCTACATTTGTCTTAGAAGAATCCGGGCACAACGGGGGATTAAACATTGGACAATATGCAAGCATTGCATCACTTGCCGGTATCGAATTAGGAGGCAATTCGGAGAAAGGTTTGTTTGAAGGCGATAATATTTTAGAATTGTATAAATCAAGGTTAATGATAGAAAAGGCATTGCTAACTCCCGTTATAATAGATGGGAGAAAACAACTATTAATTGACCGTTACATTAAATCAAAAGGCACACATAACTGGAGAGAAAAAGATCAAATAGAAAAATTAAATTTTAATGTCGATCCAAAAAAGTTTTCACGTTTGCAGGACAGCATAATTAGGGAAATCATAAAATATATCAACAAACGTATTCTTACCGTAACAAAACCTGACAAAAAGCTTAGCATTATAAGCGTTGAAATCAAGTTTAAAGATGAGCCTTTTGCTCAACTTTTTAATCAAACCCTCGTCCAAACGGTCAATAATTTTTATATACAAACCCAAACAAGAAAGACCTCTCAAAATGTGCGGATATTGCAACACCAGGCAGATAGCGTTCGGAATATTCTTAACAGCTCAATTGGAGGGGTTGCTGCTTCAACAGATGCGAATCCCAACCCCAATCCTACTTTACATTCGTTAATGGTCCCCTATCAAAAAAAACAAATTGACGTGCAGGCAAATACAGCGATATATGCTGAAATTGTTAAGAATTTAGAGGTGTCAAAAATTTCATTAAGGCAGGAAACGCCACTAATACAATTGATAGACGAACCGTTATTGCCGCTGGAATTTGATAAAGTCGGTAAAATAGTTGGTGCGCTGATTGGGTTGGCTTCCGGCTTTTTCTTAGGTTTAGTTTACCTTATGTTCGCAAGGTTCTACTCTTTTGTAAAACAAAGCTAATTGGTATCAATTTTATTCTTTAAGAAATATTACGTGGTATCTGGCTCTTAAAAGAAAATGAAACAATAAAATATGCCCCGTAAAAATGTTTCAGTAATACTTACAACTTTCAATGGCGCTGTCTACATAAAAAAACAGATAGAATCCATCTTAAATCAAACTGTACCCCCGGATGAAATTATAGTTTGCGACGATAACTCGACAGACGACACGGTTTTTAAGTTGAACTCTTTTTTAGATAAAAGAATAAAAGTATTTGTCAATACCACCCAACTTGGTGTAGTTGAAAATTTTAAGAAAGCTGCCACATTAGCGCAACCTGGCAATTGGCTGGCTTTTGCAGATCAGGATGATATTTGGCAACCTCAAAAACTAAATAGATTGATTGACGCAATGCATCTGATTGACGATGGTAAAACCCCGTCGCTGATATATTCAGATCTTGCAGTAATTGATAAAAATGATGATGTCATTTCCCCATCATTTTGGGGCAAGCAAAAAATTTTTCCTGAAAAAATTAGGCTTGCAACACTTTTGTATGGTAATGTAGTAACCGGCTGCACCACGCTTATCAATTATTCAATGGCCGAAGAATTTTTTTGCATGGAAAACAATGTTTATTTGCATGATGAGTGGCTGTCATTGATAGCTTATTCGTTCGGCAGGGTTAAATTTTTGAAAGAAAAATTAGTTTTATACAGACAGCATGAGAACAATATTACATTTTCCGAGAATTATAAGATACCAGGAATTATAGGCGCTATAAAAGATAATTTTAATTACTTAATTAAGAAAAAGAAGTTTTTATCTCATCAATTTGGCTTGGCAAAAGCGTTTCTTTTACAATATCGTCATAAGCTCGATAATAAGCAAATACGCACGGTGGAAAATTTTCTTAAGTTGGAGCGCAAGAATTATTTAGTACAAAGAATTAACAGACTAATTACTTATTTGTAAGATATTGGCAGGAGACAATTTTAAATTACTTTCAGGATGCGTTATTGTATATAATCCAAAGCCTTTTATTATCGAAAATATAAAAAGTTATTTGAATTATTTGGATGTATTGTACATAGTTGATAACAGCGAAATAGCCGACCTTCAACTTATAAATTCTTTGATGTCAATCAGTTCAAAAATTATATATGTTCCTCAAAATAAAAATATCGGTGTTGCTTCTGCATTTAATGCAGCGGCAGAGATGGCGGTAAAGGCAAAATATGTTTGGCTGTTAACTATGGACCAAGACTCTTATTTTCCGGGAGGGGAATTTTTTGATATCTGGAGTTCGGCTGCTGATTACGATGACAAAGTTGGTTTGCTGGCAGCTTCTTATACAAATACATATGATCGCTGGCAGAAAGAATATTCAAAACATTTTAATGAAATCCATTTTGCCATATCTTCAGGTAATATTATAAACTTAAAAGCCTGGAATATTATTAAAGGATTTGAAGAAAAATTATTTATTGACGAGGTTGACCATGATTACTGCCTGAAATTACGTAAAAACAATTATAAGATATTAATAAGCAAAAAGGTATTAATGCAGC
>DASXMZ010000458.1:0-2462 GCA_036495385.1 Mucilaginibacter sp.
GCTCGATGCCTACGAGAATTCTCTAGGCGTAGAAGGTGATTTTCTGAAAAAAACCCGGGAAGTAATGAATGATTATGGTAACATGTCGAGCGTTACCGTTTTGTATGTACTTGAAAAATTTATGCGCGAAGGCTTTGAACCCGGGTACGGACTAATGCTGGCCATGGGCCCCGGTTTTTCGAGCGAAATGGTTCTTTTGAAGTCCGAAAGTCCGAAAAGTCGGTAAGACCGAAAGTAAAAATAGGTTGTAGATTGTAAATTTAAAATCGTTCTGACTTTCGGACTTTCCCGACTTTCGGACTCCTCAAAAAAATGTACTTCGTTACCTTCATTTCTTTCTTCATCCTGCAACGGCTCTCTGAGTTATATATTGCTAAACGAAACCAGAAATGGTTACTGCAGCAGGGTGCTATTGAATATGGACAAAGGCATTATCCTTTTATAATTGCGCTGCATACCGGGTTCATTATTTCATTAATAGTTGAATTTTATTTAAGTGGTCAGCCTCCCATTAGCTGGTTATTTTTGGTGATATATCTTGGCGTCCTTTCATTTAAGTTTTGGGTGTTGTCCTCGTTGGGTAAATATTGGAACACCAAAATATATCGTATACCCGGCGGGTTTCCTGTAAAGAGGGGTCCTTATAAATTTATAAAACATCCAAACTACATGGAAGTTGTTTGCGAAATTGCCGTTATCCCCCTCGTTTTCCATTTGTTCTATACCGCCGTTATTTTTTCTGTCCTTAATGCAGTTATGCTCACTGTAAGGATAAAAGTGGAGGATAAAGTTTGGGCTGATGTTTCCCCGTGAGTAACAGATTTTAATTATTTATATTTATTGCCATTATCTTATTACAATGAGTAAAACAATATTCATCGCAGGCTTGCTAGTGTTTACAATAGCAAACACAAGTATTTTTGCGCAGCCGTTATCGGCATCCACAATAAAGAAAATTGACGGCTTGTTTCAGCAATGGAACAGCACCAGCAGTCCTGGCTGCACAATAGGCATTGTCAGAAACGATTCGCTCATCTTTGCAAATGGATACGGAATGAGTAACCTGGAATATGGTGTTATTAATACCCCGGAAACAATTTTTCATATGGCTTCGGTGTCAAAGCAGTTTACGGCTTATTCTATCGTGTTATTGGCGAGCCAGGGAAAACTGAGCCTTGATGACGATATCCGCAAATATTTGCCCTGGTTTCCCGACCTGAAGGTAAAAATCACCATCCGGAACCTGCTAAACCATACGAGCGGCATCCGCGACCAATGGCAATTGCTGGCCATATCAGGAACCAGGCTGGATGATGTGATTACTCAGGAACAAATAATCAAAATATTGAGTAAGCAGACGGCATTAAATTTTCAACCCGGCGATGAATATGCCTACTCAAACAGTGGATTCACACTGCTGGCCGAAATTATTAAAGCCGTGACAGGAAAAAGCATACGCCAGTTCACGGATTCGACAATCTTTAAACCGCTGGGAATGAACCACACTCACTTTCACGATGATTATACCGAAATAGAAAAGAATCGTGCGTATTCATACGATAAAGCTAGCGATGGGCATTTTGTTAATGCGGTTTTGAGTTATTCAACTGCAGGTCCAACCAGTCTTTTTACCAATATCCCTGATATGAGTAAATGGATAATGAATTTTTATGACATTAAAGTTGGGGATGCAAAAGCGATCTCTGAATTAACCCGTAAACTTAAATTGAACAATGGAAAGGAGCAAAGCTATGCCGAAGGTATTATTAACGATACCTACAAGGAACAAAAGCGGTACTGGCACAATGGCGCAGATGCCGGATACAGAACCTGTATAGCTGCCTTTCCTGATATTAAAATGGGCTTCATTGTTTTCAGTAACCTGGGTGATTTTAATACGTACTGGATGACGCAACAACTAGAAGATTTGTTTGTAAAAGATAAACTTCCAAAAGCGGACAAACCCAAAGAACCTGTAAAAGATATGGATAAGGCAATACTGGCTGACACATCGGAGGTAAAGAATATAACCGGAAATTATATTGCAGAAGACGGACTAAAGTTTAGTTTCGTGATAAAAAACCAAAAATTATACTGGGATGCTAATGGTACGAAACGTTTGTTGATGAAGACGCAGAAGGATACGTTCGCAGTATTTGATGATCCTGCTATTAAATTCCAATTTGTGGTTAAGAATGCTGACAATGTTACCGCTAATGAGTATTGGCCGGATAACCTGCGCATGTTTACCAAATATTCGGCGGATACTAACCGGACAGATCAGCAATTACTGACCTATACAGGTCAGTATTATTGCCCGGAACTGGATTGCAAATATGGCATTGCTTTAAAGAATCATCACCTGTGGCTTACCAACGACAAATATAACGACACCAAAATAACGCTGAATGGCCCAGACCATTTGACTACTGATTTTTGGTGGATGGATCATCTAAAAATTC
>DASXMZ010000459.1:0-7588 GCA_036495385.1 Mucilaginibacter sp.
GATATTGAAAACCAATTTGAACAGCATGGCTATGAATCCACCGCGCAGCAAACTTTTTTCAACGATTTTATTATTTCAAAAGCATATAGAAAGTTTCAGGGATAAGTTCTGAAAACTCCGTTGTCTTATACTCCCTGGTAAACAAACTTATACCCAATTCCCCTTACGGTTTGAAGATATTGCGGCGAATCAGCATTGGTTTCAATTTTTTTGCGGAGCCTTACAATGTGCATATCAAGAGTACGGGTATTCACGTCCGAATTATAACCCCAAACTTCCATCATTAATTCTTCACGATTTATTACCTTGTTCTTATTTTTCAAGAAATAAAGCAATATCCTATTTTCAAGTATGGTAAGCTCAATTTTTTTACCATCTCTTATCAGCAAATGCGTATTGGGCAAATGCTCCATATTGGCAAAGCGGTACGATTCCGACTTTTCGTTATTTAGCGAAAATTTTATTTTATTATCAATCATCGCCACCAAAACGTCCATATTAAATGGCTTGATAATATAGTCGGACACCCCAAAGTTGTAGGCTTCAATTTTATCAACGTCCTGTCCTTTGGCAGTCATCATTATCACAAGGTTGTCGAAGCCTTTTTCCCTACTATTGGTGCAAACCTCCGATCCCTGCTTACCCGGCAGCATCCAGTCCAGTAAAACTATATGGGGCTTTTCCTTCAATATTATTTCTTCTGCATCGTCGCCATTGTTTGCTTCCAAAACCTTATACCCTTCCGACTGTAGGCGCTCAGCTACCAGGAAGCGCAGGTTTTCATCATCTTCTACCAGTGCAATCTTTATTTCTTCGTTCATATTTTAATTTCAATAAGGTAAAGTAACTATAAATTCCGAGCCCTCATTAACCTTGCTAATAACATTTATCTCTCCGTTCATAAAGTTAACCAGTTCTTTACAAAACGCCAAACCTAAGCCCACACTTCCATTTTGATTATATTGGTTTTCTATCCTGTAAAATTTTTTAAATATATTATTCAATTCATTTCTCTGAATTCCAATCCCTTTGTCGGCAAAAGAAAAAACAATGTTACGCTTTTCAGCAGTAATATTAATATTCAATTCCTTTTTCCTTGGGTGCGAATATTTGTAGGCGTTTTCTATCAGGTTTTGAAAAATACTGCTTAACAATACCGGATCGGTATAAAACGACTTAACGTCATGAATTTTAAAATTAATTTTAAAGTCGGGATATTTTATCCGGAATGTATTGATATATCCTTTAACAAAGCTTTCCAGGTCAATTTCTTCCCTTTTTAGTTCAATCGATTTATTTTCCAGCTGTGTAAATGATAACAGCTTATTCATCAAATCGTTAAGTTTATCAGCTTCTTCATTTAAAATCTTCCCGTATTGCTTACGCTGTTTTTCGCTAAGCTCACTATCACCGCTCAAATTTGAACCCGCAATTTTTATCACACTTACGGGTGTTTTAAACTCGTGGGTGAAATTATTTATAAAATCATACTGTAGTTTGAACAATTTAATATTGACATCCAGGTTGCGATAAATAAGCCAGCCCATCAGCACTAAAAAAAAATAAATTAACAGAACAAGTGCGCCAATCGGCATAAACCTTCGGTTAATTTCTGTGGTAAGGTAATCTTTAGCCGATATGAAATATAATTTAAAATCGGAGAAAGCACCAGGCAAGGCAACTTCTGTTACCAGGTTGTCGCTTCCATTGTCAAACGTGTCATAAACAATAGGTTGTATGGTTATATTCTGGTATAGCTCGTGATGCGAGTTTTTTATTTTCAGCAGGTATGGATCCAGGTAAAAAGTCATCATGTTTTGTTTGTAGAATGATGAAGAATTCCCCTGTTTCTGTAATTCACGGAATATTTTTACGTCTTCCCGGCGAAGGATATTGGAATAGCTTATTTTATCAGGTTTTACATCGTAAAAAGTCTTAAATATTTCATCCTGTGTCGATCCATGCGTAGTATCTGAAAACGCGATGTAATTCCCCAATCTCATGGCCATCTGGTTAAAATCAATTTCATCGGTAGTAAGTGACCTTCTGGATCCGTAAACTTTACCATCTTCGGACTTGTATTGATAAATAGCCTTAAGTGATATGCCGAGATTATTCGCTATGATTGTGCTGTTCTTTTGATTGCCAATTTGCATATCAAAAAAAACAATGCTTTTGACGAAAGGGAAATCAGAAAAAACTGCAACAGCATATTTAGCAGCAGATGTGGAGTCTAAAAATCCCTGGTAAGAGGTAATTTCTGGTATTTTATTTTGAAAGAGGTTATAATATGGCTTAGTGGTTTGCTCCAGCACGTCTATTTTTTTTGAAGCGAACTCGTTTTCAACATATTTAGCGGTAAGATTATAGGACACGACAAGAGCAATTACAAACGTTACCGATATTAAAACAAGTAAGATGATAATTAATGAAAAATTCTTCCGGTAAATATCGTCATCCCTTTTCATAACAGGGTTTACGGTTTAACCCGCATATTATTATCCAAAAACTTTTCTATTTCCGAATACATTTGCATTCTGTTGCTTTCGGTCTTAAAAACAGTGCGTTCATTTGGCTTTAAAAAATACTTTACAGCGGCATTTCCGTTTTGCTTCTGCAATTCGCGTACAAATTGGTTTAGCTCGCTAATATTAGCGCGATCGTCCTTAGCCCCCTGGAAAATAAGCAACGGAGCATGTATTTTATCGGTGTGAAATACCGGTGATATGGCTCTTAGCTGACTGGCATCATTTTCAGGGTTGCCAACCATCTCATAAGTCATATTTACATAAGGTTTCAAAAACGGCGGTGCATCCTTTATATAGGTAAAGAAATTGATGAGACCATGCTGTACAATAGCACAATTATATAAGCCGGGGTGGAATGATACTCCATATAGCGCTGAAAAGCCTCCAAAACCGGCACCAAATATGGCTATCTTTTTAGGATTGGCTACTTTATGTTTTATGAGCCAGTAAACACCGTCCGTTATGTCCTGTTGTATCTTACCTCCTACTTCTTTAAACCCTGCATTGTGAAAAGCCTTGCCAAAGCCGGTTGAACCCCTATAATTAACCTGGAAAACAGCGTATCCGCGGTTGGCTAAAAACTGAACTTCGGCATTGTAACCCCACCAAAAACTTTGATTAAACGGACCGTCATGCGGCATAACTACAACGGGGAAGTTTGTTTTTTTTGTTCCCTGGGGAAGGGTGAGATACCCATTTATAATAGTTCCATCACTCGCTTTAAATGTAACGGGCTGCATAGCACATAACTCATCTTCTTTTAAATCGGAGTTTTGGTCGCCCAGCTTGGTCAGCTTTTCTGTGTCCTTTTCATATAAGTAATAAGATCCCGGGTTACGGTCGGTGTAGGTGCTGATTATAAACTTATTTTCAGCGCTATCACGGTCTACAATGTTTATTTCATCGCCTTTAAGGGTTGCGGATATTTTATTATAAATGTTTTTTATATCTGCACTTAAAAAAAACTTTTGAGGTTTTGCTGCCTGCCATGATACAAGTTCTATCCGATGTTTATTTTTTGAATAGGCAACATCCTGTAAATCGGCGTTGACGCACGAAAACAGCACTTTTCTCTCTTTACCGTCCTCTGCATTAATTTCAACCAGGGCGGTTTTGTCCCTGTCAACATTGGACATTGCGTAGAAATAGTCCTTTTCGCCGGTAAAAGCTATCGGCGTAACTTTGGTTTTAAAATTGTTTGCTATAATTCGGTTAAAGGGCGCTTTATCATTCTTACGAAAAAGTATACTCTCGTCAACCCCGTCCGACTGCCTTACCAGGCGTATCTTACCATCTTCGTCAGGATACCACTGCGTAATATTACCCGGATTTATAAGGTAAGGGGTTAGCTCACCTGTCTTAATATTTAATCTGTATACATCAAAATTAGCTGCATCGCGTTTGTTCATCCGTATATTAACAATATCGGGCTCCGTCTTATTCCTGCTAATCAGGTTTACCCTTACCTTTTCCTGCGAAATTAGATTACGGACTTTGAGAGTGGAGATATCCAGTGTAAACATTTTGTACTCGTCACTTGCAATGATGTCCTGAAAAAAAACGATCATATTATCATAAGCCCAGAAATAATCACCCCGTACAGAATAGTCGGTGAAAGAAGTTGCCATGTGCTCCTTTCCATCGGCCAGCGATTTGATAATGAGATTTAGTTTATCCTTGTATGGCCTTAAATAAGAAACATATTTCCCATCCGGCGAAATCTTGAAGTCGCTTTTTTCTGGAGCTTTAAAAAAAGCACTGATAGGTATTTCCGGTGCTTCCCGTCTATTGCAATTACATAGAGCTGTTATTACAACAATAAAAAGTAGTATTGTTAAATACTTTGACATTGATTTACACTTCGGCTTTTTAATCAGGTTAAATTATACAATAAACTTTATCAATTATAACTGTCACTACAATTTTACTGGCTAATAACGTTATATATCTGATAATTTATTGGCTTATTTTAGGGCTTGACCGGCTAATTTAGAATTAATGTTGCAGATTAAATGTCCTATTTTCGATTTCCAAATTATCAAATCATCAAATAAAAAAATTAATTATTTATTTTTGGACAGATGAAGTTGTTCAGGGTTTACATTTTTTGTGCGTTTATTGGCTGTTCAAGGCTTTTTGCCCAGGATAACGACCTCCAGTTAGCTAAGCAATTTGCTGCCAATGGCGAACAGCAGAAGGCTTTAGATATCTATCAAAAATTATATAAAAAAGATAACGAAACTTACTTCCAGGTTTATTTTAACAGTTTGCTAAGCCTCAAAAAATTTGATGAGGCCATAAGTATCGCAAAAAAAATAATTCATAAGCATCCTGAAGATCACCAATATGTTATTCAATTGGGAACGGCTTATACACAACAGGGAGATACAGAAAAAGCCGATGCCCTTTACGATGACGTAATCAAAAACCTCGCACCCGACCAAGGCGAGATTGCCATGCTTGCAGCACAATTTTATCAGAGTTCCAATATTGATTATGCCATAAAGATTTTTCTGCAGGGACGCAAATTATTACATAGCGATGCATTGTTTTCGTACGAGTTGATAAATCTATATCGGTATAAGAGGGATAAGCCGGCGCTGACCGAAGAATATCTCAATTTTTTACCATCGAATCCGGGTTTCATCAGTCAGGCGGAAAACGCGCTATCCAGCATATATGAAGGCCCCGCCGATTATGATATCCTCAAAATGGCGCTGCTTAAGAGAATACAGAAAGACCCACAACAAACGCTTTACGCAGAAATGCTTACCTGGCAATATTTGCAGCAAAAACAGTTTGACCAGGCACTGAACCAGGCCATAGCATTGAACAGACGCCAAAATGATGACGGAAGCGCTATTTTTGAATTGTGTCGCACACTTACAGCCAATGAAGCCTACGACGCCGCGATAAGGGGATATGAATACATAGTTAATAAAGGAAAAGATCAGGACTTTTATATATCCGCAAAAATTGAACTTATAAACACCAAAAACTTACAGATAACATCGGGAAAGTATACCACTGAAAACCTGGTTAGCCTTGAGAAGGACTATATAGATTTACTAAACGAATTTGGCAAAAACAGCAATACTGCTTTTGCTATGCAAAAACTGGCAAACCTTGAAACTTTTAAACTTCATAAGTTAAATGACGCACAAAAGCTGCTCGAAGAAACGATAGCAATACCGGGTTTGAAACCGGCGCTGCTTGCTGCCTGTAAACTTGATCTGGGCGACGTTTTGCTTTTAAACAATCGGCCCTGGGATGCCACTTTACTGTATAGCCAAGTAGAAAAGGACTATCCAAATACTTCGATAGGCCAGGATGCAAAATTCCGGAATGCGAAACTTGCCTATTATACCGGCGATTTTACCTGGGCAAAGGGGCAGCTCGATGTATTAAAGGCCGCTACTTCACAATTAATTGCCAACGATGCGCTCAACTTATCACTCCTTATTACGGATAATATTACTGCCGACACTACCGGGGCTGCTTTAAAAATTTACGCAAGGGCCGATTTGCTTATCTTCGCCGAAGAGTCGGGTAAGGCTTTGGCAACCCTGGATAGTATTGACAAAAAATACCCGGGCAATTCACTCAGCGACGATATATCAATGGCAAAAGCCCGCCTAATGATATTGCAAAAAGACTATGCAGGAGCGGTTCCGCTTTTGAAAAAAATAGAAGAAGAACACAGTTCGAGCCTATGGGCGGATGACGCAGTTTTTATGCTCGGCGATATTTACGAAAATCATTTATCCGACCCGGAAAATGCCAAAACCTATTACCAAAAAATAATAACAGATTATGCCGGCAGCCTTTGGCTTAACGAAGCACGCAGACGCTTCAGGCTGTTAAGGGGTGATAAGAATGATACTTCATCCTGAAGGTTATTGGTCACTAGTCATTGTTTTTACAACCTCTCAACTTTACAACATTCCAACTTTACAACATTCCAACCTTTCAACTTTAAAATAGTATTTTTGCTCCGATGATTATTTTTAACGACACTGTAATTGTGGATGAGGCTGTCCACGAAACCTGGCTTGAATGGGTAAAGAAAGTACACATCCCGGCAGTGATGGCCACCGGGTATTTTAAATCGTACCAGATACTAAATGTTATTGATTCCCCAAATGAAGGGGTAACCTACTGTGTTCAGTATTATGCGGAGAATATTGAAAACTTCAATCACTTTTATAATAAACACTTTCACCAGCTGCAGGCTATCCACAACAAGGAGTTTGAAAACCAGTTTGTGATTTTTAATACTTTGATGAAAACGGTAGACTAACAATGAAAATTATCACTACCGCAATTGAAGGCCTGTTGATTATTGAACCACGTATTTTTAACGACGACAGGGGCTACTTTTACGAAAGCTATAATAAAAGCAAATTCATCGAAGCCGGAATAACTGTGGATTTTGTGCAGGACAATCAATCATTATCCCAAAAAGGCGCTGTCAGGGGGCTGCATGGGCAAGCAAATCCATTTGCACAAGGCAAGCTGGTGCGCGTAATAAATGGAAGAGTTTTGGATGTTGCTGTCGATATCCGCAAAGGCTCACCAACCTATGGAAAACACGTTTCGATTGAACTTAGCGCGGACAACAAATTGCAATTTTGGATCCCGGCAGGCTTTTTACATGGCTTCTCCACACTCGAAAACAATACCATTTTCACCTATAAGGTAAATAACTATTACGATAAAGCATCGGAAATAGGCGTGATCTGGAATGACACGACTTTAAATATTGACTGGGGCGTAAAACAAAACGAGGTGCTGTTATCACCAAAAGATGAATTGCTGCCGTCATTTAGTGACTTTAAAAGTCCGTTTTAAGGCAAGAATTATAAAATTTGTCATTGAGGAGGAACGACGAAGCAATCTCGTCGCCAATGCATTTGCGATGATACATAACGAGGAGATTGCTTCGTTCCTCGATTTCTATGATCTATGCAACTAATTTAGGATAATTATTTTCATAGATTCTATTTTGATTAACGCAGGCAAAGACACGAAGTATTAATTTGTTTCTGACCGCATTAATT